>JAFARV010000651.1 GCA_019245255.1 Acidobacteriaceae bacterium
CGTTGCTATGCGAAAGATCGCTATACGAAACGCTCGTGATGTTTTGCGCGAGCGCCCCGGCGACAAATAAAAGACTAATCAGATATTTCATCTAAATGCCTCATGAAAATGCTGGCTAACCTATTTACCCCAGCAGATGTAATCCAATACGTGACTGGATGACGAATCTGTTATCGCCAATGTCGTAGTGGAAGGGGTATAGGAGGTCACACTGCCGCTGGAGCGATCTGTAACTACGCAGTGCGGAGCAGCGGAATAGGCCGTATGAAATGTTATCGTTGCACTAGTTGCCGACAGAGTTACCGTTCCATCATGGTCGGTTGCTGCGGCATCCAAAGTGCCGCCGGAGACTGTTGGGGCTGCAGCCTGCTGACTTTGAATATGGCCGTTGTTATAGGCCACTAAGGTATTGACCAACCCGGACGGCGACGTAGCAACAGCGCCGATGCCCACACTGCCTAAGCATTCCGAGAATGGAAAGCCATTAACACTACCTGTCGCACCGCTCTGGGCATATAAGGCGATGCAATCTGCAAAGTTTCCATAAGTGACGCCTTCGTGATTGAACTGCTCCAAAACAGCGCCGTCGCTGTTATCAGTTCCGAAGGTGATATATGAGGTTATCCCAGCGGTTGATGTAGGAGCCTGAAGGCTAATTCCCGTGCTCGCTCCTGATTTCGAGATGGTTATCGCGTCTACTGGCGACTTGGTGCCAATCCCCAACCGAAAATTCGAGTTGTCCCAGAAGAAGTTGTCCGTCGCAGCCAAGGCTCCTCCTGAATTGAACTGAATATCGCCGAAGTTCCCTGCCGCCGTACCACTGCTACTGCACCCCGTGCAGCTTGTTACAGTCAGATTTCCGGCATTATCCACATAGGCGTTGTTGGATCCCAGTTGAAGCAGCCCCGATCCCTTAGCTTGCAAGAGAAGTCCGATATTCGTGTCCGAACCGGCGGAGCCGATTGCGACATTCTGGCCGGTTGCAGCATTGGTGACTGATGCGTAATTCACCGCGCTGGCAGTCGTGTTGACTGTGAGGCTATTGTTATTGTTTGCGTCGACCAGCTTTAGGGCGCTCGACGAACTGCTGGCGAATCCAGTGCAAGTGCCAGTGCAAGTGGCGTTTGCAACCGTGGTTGTGCCGCCAAAAGTATTGCTGCCCGTGAAGTTGTTGGCTGCTTGTAGGCGGGGCAGCACGCTCGTGTTAATGTCAATTGCGCCGTTGCTGTTGAGTAGAGCACCAGAGGGACCGAGCAGTCCAAGCTGTGTCCACGTATTGGTTCCCGAGCAAGTATAGACCTGTTGCCCTGCTGGTTGGTCGGAAGCAAAATAAAGAGTGCCGGTTGTACAAGTGGTTGGCATGGCGGACAGCGTGCCGGAGCTCATGGTGTTGATTCCTAGTTGCGAGATTCCTGTAACGCGTCCCTTGCTATCCACCGTGAGCTGGACCGTGTGACTTGCATCACCATAGCTGCCTGGGGAAGAGTTCACCGTGGCAAGAGTAGCGGTGGTGCTCCCAGCCGAAGTCGAGACATCGCCTGATAAGGCTGGCATCCGCGCAGTTGAGAGCGTGCCAGTGTTGATCTCAGAAGCATCAATACTCTTGTTGAGGAGTGTTTGTGTGTCAGTAGTACCTACGACAGTTCCCGTGGGAGCTGCAACGACGCTGGTAGTGTTAGGAGCAGTCCGAATAACAAGACCGTTTGAGCCCGGATCCGCTAAACCCGATGCACTCACTCCTTGCGTCGCCCAGGTATTCGCAACCGGACAACCATATAGATTTTGCCCTGCCGGAGCATTCGTTTTGAAGAAAAGATCGCCCGGCGAGCAGGTGGAGGGAAGCGACGTCCCGGTCTTGACCGGCCGAGTATAGGAAGAATTGGTGAAGTCTACGTTTTTGGCTTGCGAGCCAAGGTTAATTTGCGTTTGCGCGAACGTAAAGCTGATCGCGGCTGCGGCCAATATGGAGGAGCGCAGCGCCGTCCAAATATAGAATTGACTAAGAGCTTTCATTGGATTTGTCCCGTAGCCACGATGTGCTACACACCCAGACGCTAGCAGTAGAAACACGCATACTACGTACGCTCGAATAAGCTAAGTAACTGGAAACAATAGCTCAAAAAAGTTTTTCGACTTTTGTGATCCTATGGAGGATGTCCGCCTTTCCGTTGAAAAAGGGACGGCTCGAAAGCATGATCTAAGCCGCTGAATGGGCAGCGACGGTGATTGCATTTAGGTTACAACGCAAGTCATGAGCACGCTGCAGGTTACGAATCAGCAGCGGCAAATGGCGGTAGCCGTGAAGACGATTCCAGCGGGTTTCGGCATAGAACAGGGCTGAGGCCACCCAGCGCAAGCGGTGATCGCTGCCCTGCCAGCGTTTGACACGTCGACAGATGGTCTCGACGACCGAAAAGCTGGATTCGGTTCCATTGGTACTGCTGAGGACCGGCGCAAGCGGGCATGCACCTGCAGATCATGGAGCGTGAGGGTCTTCTCTAACCCCTCCATTAAGCTGGCCGCCGCACTCGGGTTTAATTCATTTAATTCATCGTGCAAGCGATACAGCGCCTGCCGGGCGTCACTGATATCAGCGTGCGCGTAGGTCAGCCGCAGCTTGTACTTGAACCAGTGTTGATGGCTGTCTGCACATACGCCAGAATGTTGCGAATCTTATGCACCTGGCAGCGCGGATAAAAGCGGCTTGGCCGCATGCCGCTCAATGGCGACACGCAGGGCACGGCTGCCGTCAATCAGATACAAACGCGGTTGGCTGAAATCCAGGCCACGCTCACACAGGTGATCGAATAATCCGCTGACCACGTTCGCATTCTCGGTGGCTCCTTGCACCAGCCCCAATCGACCTTCTTGCCAAACGCATCGATGCCAATGGCCACCACCAATTGCTGGCCCTTGAAAATCGTACCGTCAACTAACAGGGCACAGATCTGCAAATGCTGCAAGCAACGGCTCATGAGAGCCTCCAGTTTCTTGCGGCTAGCCTCCACAAAGCGTTCGCTGAGGGTGCTCTTCTCCAACCCGTAGGCATCCATAAACTGCTGCAGCACTAGCTTGTAATCCCGCATGCTGAGCCCGCGCATGATGTTACTCCAAACCGTTTCTTCCGCCGGAGTCACCTGCTGAAACAGCTGGTAAGTTCCTAATGGCAGCTCTTTGCCGCCGCACTCCCGTAGGCGCGGCCGGGCAATCGGGACCCGTTGGCCATCGATGAGGCAGGACCTTGCTCAATGCCCCAGCGGTAAGCTTGTCGCCTTTGCCTGCGGCACCGGCAATCTGCTCGACCTCCGATTCCAGCACCGACTCGATGAACATCCGGCCCACCTTCCGGACCAGTTCACCTAAGCCTTGCTCTAAGCTGCTCAGCACTTCTGCCATCGGCAACGAAATCTGGATGGCCTGGTCTCCCGGCGCTTTCGCGCCCTTGTCGACTGCTCTGTTCTGATACGCTCTTTTCAAAACGACTCTCCTTTTTTCTGGCAAGAAAAATTTCCCAGAGCCTATCACGGGCTCTGGGTGAGTCGTTCCCTTTTCTACGATCTTTCGGACATCCTCGGTTTTTCCCGACTGGACGAAATAAAGTTGATCGTTTGGGATGAGGTATTTAGGGCTGATTTGGGTGCTGATGCGAAACGGCGGGACGCGAGACTCGTGCCAGAAGCATGGCGAATTCCAAGAAGCGCGGAGGCGGGCCGAAATCACCGGATGACAAGGCCAATTCGAGTAAGAACTCGACAAAGCATGGCTGCACGTCGAACATTTCCATTCTCGTTTGAAATTCTCTTCCCATCCGCCCCGAGCCCAGAATTCCGGCTCTTCCAGATAAATCGCTTGCGCCCGGGCTTCGAGCGCGCGCTGGACACCGAGTGTTAAGCACTTGCCGTAGTTCTCGCCCGGTGAGATATAACCACCAGGGCGATGCAAACGCCCTCAATCGTTTTCATGGTTATCCTCAGATGTACCAAGTACATTCATTTGGACACGGCGTGAGACTCATTGATTTTGATCGAGAACTGGAAATCTCCGATGAAATACCATTTCCATTGAGATCCGAAGGGGTGAAGCATGTCTCGAATTCCGGAAGTTGATTCGAACCCGCCTTGTGAGGTGGATTGCGCGCTCACAAATGAGCAGAAACGCGAAATCGTGCAGCGCGTCCTCAGCAGCAACACTTTTGCCAGTTCTCCAGCGCTACGGGCGTTTCTGCTCTATATAACCGACCACGCCCTATCGGCCGCACCCAAGAGAGTTAAAGAGCATCAGATCGGCACGGATGTGCTGGGGCGTAAACCCGATTACGACCCCTCCACTGACAACATCGTTCGAGTGCGAGCTCACGAGCTGCGGCAGAGGCTTGAAAAATACTTCAATGGTGAAGGGGCACACGAGCCGGTCATCGTTTCAGTCCGCAAAGGGAGCTACGTCCCCGATTTCCACTTGCGCTCCCCGATTCTCGAAAAATCGCCTGGATTACCCGCTAAACCCTTCCTGCCGCCCCGGTCCAGACCACAATATTGGAGGCTTGTGTCGACTCTTGGCCTTGTCGCGAGTGCCATCGCGCTTGCGTTCTTCGCTTATCAACACAAGCAAGCCGTTGGCCCACACAACCCTCCGGAGATTGCCGCAATACGAGACTTTTGGGGACCTTTCTTCCAGCCTGCAGATCGACCGCTCGTAGTGATTGCCGCCGATTCTGGTTTTGCTTTGTGGCAGGACCTTACTGAGAGGGATTTGAATTTGGGAGATTATTTGGGCCGCAAATATTTGCTGATGGACGGCGCGGATCCGAAGTTGAAAGAATTGGCGGCACGCCGCTGCACCAGCCCTGCCGATTTGAGCATCACACTACGGCTCCAGGAACTGAGCAGGGAACTGGGAGGACGAATCAATGCGCAATATGCGCGCAACGTTAACGTCCGCGAGCTTCGCAAAGCAAATGCTGTTTTAATCGGCAGCCGACGCTCTAATCCATGGGTCGAGCTCTTTGAACCCCGCATGAATTTCGTGCTCGGCCGCGATCACAAATCAGGGGGCCCGGTTTTTGAGAACCGCCATCCCAAACCGGGCGAAGCCCTATTGTTCGGCATCCCCGGCAGGCTCGACGTAGAGGGAACGGAACAAAGAGAGCTGCTATCTTACGCGGTCATTGCATTAGTACCAAACTCACCCGATGGCGGCTCGGCAGTGCTCGTAGAAGGCTTGAACATGGAGGCAACCGAAGCTGCCGGCGAAACAGTAACAAATGCCGAACGCCTGGGCGCATTACTTCGTGGCATGGGACACAAGGCAGGAACACCCGTACCCCCATTCGAAGCGCTTCTGAGGGTGACCTCTGTGCCTGGTGGGTATGCCATGTCTCAAGTGGTCTCTTTTCGATGTTTAACAAATTGAAGGGGATCTGCCTCAGGCTCTCTGTCTTAAAAGCTGGAAACTTACCAGCCGCCGTAGAATCAGCTTAGTATGAGCAGAGCAACAGCAGATGCACAGAAGGCCGGCCAGTTTACAATTGGCGGTGACATTACGATAAACCGTCTGGGATTCGGCGCGATGCGAATTACAGGCGAAGGAATCTGGGGTGAACCCAAGAGTGTGGATGAGGCGCAGAGAGTGCTTCGCCGCGCCATTGAACTGGGCGTGAATTTCATTGATACTGCAGACGCATACGGACCTGAAGTAAGCGAACGACTGATAGCTGAAACCTTACATCCCTATCCAAAGGGCCTGGTAATTGCCACGAAAGGTGGTTTGACCCGGCAAGGGCCGGGCACTTGGGCTCCGGTGGGGCGGCCTGAATATTTGCAGCAGTGCGTGGAGATGAGCTTGCGGCGATTGAAGCTCGAGCGGATCGACTTGTATCAACTCCATCGAATCGATCCCAAAGTCCCAGTGGCAGAGTCGCTCGGGGTCTTGAAAAATCTGCAGCAGGCGGGCAAAATTCGGCACATTGGACTCTCAGAAGTGTCGCCCCAGGAGATTGAGGAGGCGCAAAAGACAGTGCGCATTGTGAGTGTGCAGAACCGCTACAACCTGACAGATCGAGGATCAGAGGAAACTTTGAAATATTGCGAGCAGCACAAGCTGGCGTTTATTCCGTGGTTCCCAGTGGCCGCGGGGAAATTGGCAGCGCCCGGCGGACCGCTCGAGGAAGTAGGAAAAAAGCATAAGGCATCGGTCGCTCAGCTTTCCTTAGCCTGGCTCCTGCATCGCTCCCAGGTGATGATCCCGATTCCTGGGACATCGTCGGTGAAACATTTGGAAGAAAATGTAGCGGCCGCGGGGGTCGAATTGAGCAAAGACGAATGGGCAGCCTTGGAGAAAACGGCTGCTCGCGCTGCCACCGCATAATAGGTACAAGATTGAGGTGCTGGGCGTCCCGCACCTCAGTCCCAAAAGTAAAAAAGAACGAATGCTACGTTGTATGGGACTGGTGCATTCGTTCTTTTTTTATGACGCATCTTCGATGTAGCGATCCTTCGTGTGGCGCAACGCTCGAGT
>JAFARV010001017.1 GCA_019245255.1 Acidobacteriaceae bacterium
GCGTTTGCCCGACTTCAGCAACCAGGCCAAAAGGTCCTGTCGTGCTTTTTGTACGTCCCGCCGATCGTAAATCCAGCGCAGCTCCTGCAGGCAATCATCGTCGGCTTTGCGTGGCAGATAGTCGAGCGCGTTCCGCAGAAAGTGAACATAGCAGCGCTGCCACACTGCTTCGGGCAACCCTTCCTGAATCGCAGGGCGCAGGCCGCCATGATCGTCGCTGACGACGAACTCCACTCCGTGCAGTGACCGCTGCCGTAAGCCCGCCAGCAACTCCTTCCAGCTAGACAGGCTTTCCCGGCTGGCGAGCTCGACGGCCAGAATGTTCCGGCGGCTTCCCCAGTTGATGCCGATCGCGATCAGCACCGCCTGGCTGCGCACGGCGCCATCCTCCCGCACCTTCTCGTAGCGTGCATCCAGAATCAGATACGGATACGGCTCTTCCAAGCGTCCGCGGGCAAATCGTTCCAGCTTCTCATCCAGCTTTTGCACGATCCGGCTGATGGTGGAAGAACTGAACTCCTGCCCGCACAGCTCTTCGGTGATAGGTATTCGCGCTTCGGCCACCGCCTTTTCCTTTCGGGGGCATCGCGCGACCAGCTCACCGAATCAATAACTTTTTTGACCCCTTCTCGCGAATGGATCGGAATACACCCTTAAACCGCGAGACAAAAAAGTTGTTGCACGACAAGCACTCAGGCCGCGCAAAAGCATGCCTCGAAAGGTTGTGGCCGAGCCTTTCTACCTCCGCCGGGGGGCAACTGTTGGGAACAGCAGAAAGGCATCCAGGCAAAAACCAGCCTGACTCTTGATGACAGCGGCTGGCTAACGCGCGCCGCTGAAAAGAAGGAAAGCATGAAGACGATAGCCAAAATCATGAATACTTTCATGCGTGTGAAGAACCTTCGCGCTTCCACCGAAAACCCACCCTACATGCGCCTCGTAATCGAGCACATCGCATAGGCCCGCGAGGTCATCAGGCCATCAGGATGGCGCATTACCTCACCCAGAACGGCGACCTCTGCCAGGACCCGGAACAGTGCTTCGCGCGTTTGGTCCATTTGCAACAGATCCGATTGGGGAGTCTAGCTCGCGGCGCGTTGAGCAGGCCACATACGACAAGATGCGTTTCGCTGCGATAAACTCTGAAAGTCGTGCTTCGAAGCTGCGAGCGTTCAAGACGAATTCTCAAATTAGCGGCCACCATGCACATCCATGTCTCATATCGCGATGGTAGTCTAGGAGGAATAAGCTTATGCTTGCGCCAAAGTTTTGGAAATGATTAAGTCAATAAGGTGCAAGAAGCTTGACTTATTCGGCCGCCTGTTCCAGAGGCCCGGTAGCGGAGTTAACCTCTTCCAGGGTGTCGAGGACCTCGGCAGGAGTTCCTCCGTTCCGAAGAAATCCATGGATCATTGATGCCGCCTCATCCTGAAACCGGAGATACCCATGGTGGCGTGGGCGCAAGTAGGCGCGATCGAGTACGGAAAGCGTGTTTTGGAAAAAGCCTCTGCAATTACGATTGATCCCGGCATCGAGCCAAGCGGAGCGATGGGCAGGCTGGCCTCCCGCCGAAAAATAAAGAGAGCCCTGGCAGGAACGGGAAGCAACAAAGGTGAGATAAGACACAGCGCACTCAATGTGGGAGCTTTGCGCAGAGATCGCAAGCCCTGCGCCACCTAAAGTAGAACGTAAGGGCCTACCTTCCAGACTTACAAGCTCGCGAAACGTCAACTGCTCTGGTGCGTAGCCCAGTCTCGAGTAGTTCGAATAACCGAATGCGAACGGGCAAATAAAAAGAATCGCCTTCGGTGACCATCTTCCGGTAAGTCTCGATTGGGTTCCGCTGAAGGCACTCGGGCGAGCATAACGCAATGAGATCACGCAAAAGTTGAAGGGCACGGACTCCAGTCTCGCGGCTGGCCAAACGCCCGCCCCGCCCGAAGGGCTCATCTCCAAGAACGCAGCAAAGCATGTAGAAATTCATCAGCGAGTCGACAGGTGTTGCCGGAACACTAACGAGCCCGCGGCGCGCTAAGTCGCAGACGTCTTCCCACTTCTCAGGTAAAGACAAGCCGGCAGCTTGGAGTAGATCGTCCCGCGCGCTGCTTACGGGAGCCGCTGCGTCGATCGGAACAGCCCAGAGTTGTTGCGCAAACCAGTAACTGTCAAAAGACTTGCCGACCGAGTGATCTTGCAGGTCTTTTATGAAATCACCTGAAAGATGTTTGTTTAATGGCTCAACGAGCGAGCAAGCGGCGAACTGGCCCACGTAAGGATGATCAATCACCAACAAATCGAAATCCCGAACCGTTGCTTCGAGGTCTCCGTCGCCGAAGCTCTTGAGAGATCGCTTCTCCCAGGAGATCTGCACGCCGCCGAATAAATCTTCAAATCTTTGTGCTGCCGCGACAAGGGGCAAGTATCCGCGGGTGTGATTCCAGGCTAGCCCCTTGAGGTAAACTGTTTCTTTCATGGCGCAAGTCCGATCCGAGCGCGGTATTCCTCCCCGCCCTGAAGACCAAGATTGAGATGGAATAGCTTCCCGCCCGTGTAGACCGCGCCGGAGCAGTAGCCCGGAGGCGCAAGCGGCAGCGCGTCCGGTACCGAGGCAGAGGTAACGAATATGTCGGTTAACTCCGGACCACCGAATGCCATTGATGTCGTTTGAGAAGCAGGGATCTGAATACGGCGTTCAACAATTCCGTCGGGATCATAGCGCACCAGGCAGCCACCAAACCACTGCACAGACCAAAGGAAGCCCGCTGCATCCACGGTAAGACCGTCCGGAATCCCTTCCTCCGGCGACACCTTCACGAAGACACGTCTTTTGCGGATAGTCCCGTCGCTTCGACGATAGTCGAAGGCGTAAATAGTGCGATCGGCTGAATCGGTCAGGTAAAGGGTCGTTTCGTCCGGTGAAAAACCCAACCCGTTCGAGAGGCGAAGGCCTTCGGCGACGATATGAACCGAGCCATCTAAGTCGGCTCGGAACAAGTACCCAGATGGATAGTCTTCCCGGCCTGAGTCATAAAAGCACGAACCGGAGAAGAGGCGTCCTTCAGGATCCGCTATGCAGTCATTCAAAGCACAGAGCTTCCCATCTGCTGCCTCTGCTATAAGCTCTGGTTTGCCGGCGCCGTCCCAAAGCCAAAAGCCTCGCGAGTTGGTCAATGCGAAACCGCCTTGCTCTCTCAAGGCGAAGCCCGCTACCTCGAAGCCCTCCGCAACGATCTCACTAGTGCGTCGAGAAAGCGACCATTTCAACAAGCGGGGGCCCGTAATGTCGGTCCAGTACAACTCCTGCCGTACGCTATCCCAGATGGGGCACTCGCCACATTGGTCGCCATAGTCGGCCAACACGTCTATTTTGGGCACGGGGATGGAATTCCTTGTGCGGGCTCAACAGTGCTGGCAGCCCTCTCCGTTGCAGGCAGCTTTCGGCGGCGAACCCGGCGGTACGTCATTGGCCGGATTCGCATCG
>JAFARV010001024.1 GCA_019245255.1 Acidobacteriaceae bacterium
TCGCGTACCGATCATCATATATCTCTGCTTGTCAGCCGCTCGTTCTTATCCGCGAATGAAGCTCGCCTTACTGGTATTCGCGAATGCGCTGCAGCAACCCGAACAGGCACAGGACAGCTATCACGCCTGCGAATATACCGGCTTTCAGATCGAAATAGCGCAGAACTCCGAAGCCCTCGGCAATCGACGCGTCAAACGCATCCTGATTAATCTTCAACGTGCGGCCGAGAGCGGTGTCGAACTGGTCGAATGCCCAATCGGATTGGCCAGGCGCAGTGCCCGTACAGAGTTCGACCGCTTGCTTGTGTTGGCCGCGGCGTTCCAGGTCTCTGATCTGTCCGTCGACTGCGACGTACCGGCCGAAGCCGGTCAGCGTCTCGTTGGCTGCTTCGCGTTCACCCCTGAAGGTGATGTTGTTGAGCTCGTCGGCCAGATAGCCGGTGAAATCATTTGGTGTCACGGAATCGTAGGTTGCCCCTGCAGGCAATTTGGCTAAGAGATCGCGCTTGTTGTAGAACGCCTGGGTGCGCTCTGATGCGTGTTGCGGATCGAGTAAAAAGCGGCTTTCGTCGGCATTTGCCGCGTACGCGACGGCCCTTGCTCGCCACAAGGCATGGATGGAAGTGAAGGCGTCTTCTTTCGCTCGCTTCAGGTTCCTTGCGGCCGAATTTAGCTCCTGCAGTGTCAGCAGAGTAAACACCACCAGCAGTAAGGTAGCGGTAAAGATAGGAATATTGATGAGGCGATGTGTACGGTTGAAAAGGAAAAGCTGTACCACGGCAAGAGCTATTAGAACAATCAGCGCTCCCACCGCGACCAGCGATCTTGTGGTTACCGATTGATATCGCTGGCCTGAGTACGCCGCATCCAGCTCTTTGAGATTCGCCTGATCGAGTGCATCGGCGGCCGGTAGGATCGTACCGTCAAGAAGTTGTGCAGCCTGATTGTAAGCGCTGATGAATGTGCGATCGCCCTCCTGATGTAGATCGCGCGCGCGTTGGATCAGTGCTTCATACGTACCGAGCTCGAGCTGGATGCGCAGAATCGGAATGCGTTCCGCCTCGCCATAAGTGATGTTTTGTGCTGCTGCGATCAGCGCCGTTGCAGCTTCCCGGCGGCGTTTGCTGTACGCCTGAACCGATGCAGCCGCGGTCGCCGGATCGGCTATCAGCTCGTTTGCGGCGTTTGCATCCATGTCCGCAAGCGCGGTCTTGATCTGTTGTGAGGCAATGATGCTCGGGGCCGAGTCTTGCCCGATCGTCTTCATCGCGGCATGCTGAACGTGCCCGGCACTCAACACTAAGCCGAGCAGCAGTGCGTCTCCCGCCCAAAGCGCCCACAGGCCTCGCCACAGAATCTGAGGGGTGGTCAGAGTTCGCTTCGTTGCAACAGCAGCAGGGAAGGGTGCAACGGTGGTCATGGCTGAGACTCACGAGACAAAGTCAGGCACGTCCAGTGCCCGAGAGTTACTCGATCGCCCGGATTCACCGGTACATCAACCAGGGCCTGCAGATCTTTGCCGTTCAGGCGCGTGCCGTTCGAAGAGCCGATGTCGCGAATGGTCCAACCATCCCCATCTTTCCGAGTGAGCAGGGCGTGGCGATGAGACACTGCCGCATCGAAATCGAGTGGAATATCGGGAGCAATGCCGCGCGACTGGCTGTTCCGTCCGATCAGGAGCGTTTCGCGTTCTGCGCTAATCGACGCGGGCGACCAGTCACTCGGCGGCTCAGGGCTCTCCGGCTCCTTCAGCGCAGGATCGACGGATATACGCACCACCCATTTCTCCGCAGGTGGACTCAGCGCCATCGGAGGCGCTGCGGGCGGGGCCATCGGAATCTCGCCGTGCGCGCCTGTCTCAAAGTTGTAACCGCACAGCTCGCAGAACTTGGCGCTGTCAGGCACACGTTTGGTATTGCAATCAGGACAGCTGCCGGCTGTGCGTGCGCCTGCTGCTGCTTCGGTCGAAGCCGCACCGATTCTCGCGCCGCATTCCGAACAGAAATCCGCTTCGGTGGATGGGTGCCCTTTGGGACAACTTACAGTCATGAGCCTTTCTCCTCAAGCTTGCCGGACAACGCGGGTCGTTTTGGTCGAGCGTGTCTCGAGCATCATTTCGTCCTCTTTCGCCACGGAGCGCTTGAGACGAACGGTGCCCGTTGCGGGGTCTTCCACGTCGACTACTTTGCGCAGCAGTTTCTCCGTAGCTTCGTTGCCGGATTCGTGCGCGATGCGCACCGCCTTGCCCAGCAGTGCAGTCGCGCGTTCTGTATCTCCGCGTCCGCGCGCCTCAATTCCGTCCTGGATGGACTGCGCGAGTTCAGCCTGTCCGGTGTAGTGCGCCACCACGCGGTTGATCTTCGTCGATTTCGCCTCGTCGTCGGTCCAGATCGCAAGAATGCGGCCCTCGGCGAACTTGGTTTCTGTACTTCCTGCGATAGAAATAAGACTGGCGCGGCCGGCCAGCACTTCATCCCCAACCCCGCCGGGCTGTACTTCGATGCAGAAATGATAGTCGCGCGTTTCGTTCTGTGCCCACGCGCCCGTCGGATAATCGCGCGTCAGAGGTTTGCGTTGCTGTGCAGATGAAGTGAGATCGGCAATGTGCGGGCTCACCTCTTTGCAGAACTTCACGCGTGAACCCTGGGGCGTCCACAACCGTATATATACGTCGCCTACCGATTTCGACATGGCTCTCGAGAGAATGTTGCGAAAATCGGCTTCGATCTGCGCCGGTGTAGGAATCATGTCTGTCGAGCCCAGCATCTTGTTTGCAATGGCGCGCAGTTGCTCCACTTTCCAATCCGTGCCCACACCTCGGCAGTCGCACTGGAAAGCTCCTTCGCATTTGCTTAATGCATCGATGAGGTGCACTGCATCTTCGTCTTCGTTCTGGCCGTCCGTGAGCAAGAGGGCTTGCCGCAGCGTGCCGGGCGCAAGTTCAAATTGCCGCCGAGCCTCGAGCAGCCACTTCGAGATCAGCGTTCCGCCGCGCGCAATGATTCTTCGCACTGCTTCGACTGCCTGCTGCTTGGCCGCTGCCGTAGCAAGCGATAGCGGCGAAATCACATGAGCCAGCTCTTCGCCTGCAATGACAAAGAACCCGCAGTCGCTTGGAAGAAGCTCGATCAGTTTCATGATCGCGTTCTTGGCGGCCACAATCTTCTGGCCTTCCATCGATCCCGAACAGTCGCAGATGATGCCGAAGAGCCGGCCCTGCGGTGCGCTCGCGACTACCTGTTCAGCGGCCGTCACGGTCATGATTGCGTGCACTTCGCCTGAACCTGCGGGAACGTATTCGTTTTGAAAGACCTGAGCTGTGAATTGATTCGGCATGAAAGTCACTCCGTGAATCGGAGCAGCGCTACCGTGACGTTGTCGGCGCCACCCTTTTCATTGGCATAAGCGACAAGATCGCGAGCGATTTCGAGAGCGCTCGCACTCTCTGGAGCCTGCAGCACGAGTTCCGCTAACTGCTCCGTTTCGTGTGCGTAGTTCCACAGACCGTCCGTACAGAGCAAGAAGCATCCCGGACCAGGTATCTGGAAGGTCGCGAACTCGGGCGCCATTTCCGGATCGGCATCAGCGCCCATCCACCGCGTGATGGCATGCGCTCGAGCCGATTTCGCAGCCTCGCTGTAACTCAGTTCACCCGATGACACCACCTCATTGAGCCACGAATGGTCTTTCGTCAGCTGATGCGAATCGGTCTTAGCGATCCAGTACGCGCGGCTGTCGCCCATCCACGCGATTTCGACGGAACCGTTCTCCACCACCGCGCTAACCATGGTTGTGGATGGAGCGCTGTCGAGGAAGACTCGCAGACCCAATTGCGCCACCGCTTCCGAAGCGTCTTTAATCGCGATCTCAAAACCGGCTCCGGCGCCTAAAGCCCCGGCAATGCACTTCGAGGCGGTATCGGCTGCGGCATCTGCGCTGTTCGAATTCGAAACCCCATCACAAATGACGATGATGTGGCGGCCCGATTCGCTTGCGATTTGAAAGCGGTCTTCGTTCCGCGCGTGATGCAAGCCGCGATCGGTCACCGCCGCGAAATCAGCCGATAACTCCTGTTCTTCGTGTTCACCGGGTGCCGGACGGCAGCGCCGGCCACACTGCAAACAATAACCGTCTTCGTCAACATCCTCGCTCGGAGCGCCACATGCACACAGCGCCGGGGCCGCCTCAGCGGTCTCTTTCGACAGCCGTTCACCACACTCCTCGCAGAAGAGATCGTCATCGGGAAGAACAGCGGTGCAGTACGGGCAAGTCATAGGAATGCCGGCTAGATCACCGTGCGCGGGCGAATCTGATTCGCTTGCTCCACCAACTCAATTCGCTGTTCACCCGTAACCAACTGAGCCATCGATCGAAGCGTTCGTTCCAGCGCCACCCGCAGGCTCTTTTCCTGAAGACTGCACCCGAACAGCCGCGTGGCGCCGCCCGGCTTCAGCTTCTTTTTGAGCAGAAGTTTGAGAGCGGTCCTCAGAATCTCGCTCTCGATTTCACCGCGATGAAAAAGATCCAGCGAAAGGCTTTCGGCCACTCTCGCGGCGTTTTCCAAGTCGGCCGGCGTCGGAGGAGTTTTGGCGGGGCCTGCAAGCACTCTCACGGTTTCGACGCGCGAGCGAATGTAAATGGATGAGCTTTGCGGCACTCTCGAAAGAGCGGCCGCAGAGGTGGCGCGATCATCCCTCGCCAGCGCAGAACGGGACAGCCCAAATGCGCCGGAAACGTAGTTATCGTCGACCCGCGACACCAGGTCATACATGCGGCCCGCCAGCTCCAAATTGCCCGAACGTTCCGCCGCGATTCCGAGCGCGAGGTTCGACGCGAGTTCCCCGGGCAGATCGAAATAGACTTGATCGAAATCCTTTTGCGCTTCAGCGAACTTGCCCTCGGCCAGACGCATGCGGCCCCTCAGCCACTGCACACGCCAGTCCCACGGGTCCTCTGACGCAAGTTCATCCAGTAGCTTGTCTGCCTGCGCCCGCGATTCTATTTCTCCATAAGTTGCGGCCAGGCGCAACTTCGCTTCACGTGAGCGCGGCGATTGTTCCCGCACCAGCAGCAGCGCCGCAAGCCGTTTCTGCGGATCTGCATGCGCAATCGCGCCTGCAACTGCCCGCGCGCCCGGGTCCGAAGTGTCCATCAGAGGCGGCGGCACGTAACGTGCGTCGGGCTCCACCGGCTTTGCTTCATCGCCTGTCTCCAGAGCCAACGGATCAACGCCGAACAGCAGACTGGGCGCTGGCCGCGCGTGTCCGGTGCTTAAGGCGACAATCTCGCGCAGTACCCCAAGCGTCTGTTCCGCCATTTCGTCTGCGTTTTCGAAGCGGTCATCCGGATTGTGCGCGGTCGCCTTCAGGAGCAGCCGGTACAGCGATTCTTGCTCCGCAAAAACGGGAACGTCGTTGGGCGACGGCAAGGTATAACGGAAATCGCTCGTCAAGCCGCGAAAATCGGCCAGGAGAACTGCCAACGTCCGCCCCACTGTGTAGAGGTCGGAAGCAGGCGTAGGACCTTCCGCCGCCTCGGGCGCGCTATACCCCGCTGTGCAATAAATGTCGCCTTGTGTGTCGTCGGCGCGGCGCACTCCACCCATGTCGATCAGCTTCACGTCGTCCCGCTCGAGCATCACGTTCTCCGGCTTGAAATCGCAATAAACAAGTCCGGAACTATGCAGGTACGAAAACGCCGCCAGAATGCGGTGCATGTAAGCTACTGCCTCTGCGGCCGGTAGCGGCCCACGTTCCTGGCGGATCTGCTTCAACGTCTTGCCGCCGACGTACTCCATCACGATGAAGCCTTCGCTCGCGTGTTGAACGAAGTTATAAATGCCGACTATATTCGGGTGTTTGACGGATGCAAGGAACTGCCGTTCGGCCACCGCCGCTGCCGCACTCGAAGCGTCATGCACGTTCAACAGGCCCTTCAGGACCACGTAACGTGAAAGAAGTTTGTCGAACGCGAGATAAATCCAGCCCAGCCCGCCGTACGCGAGCGCGCCCTTCACTTCGTACTGTCCGTTCACCAGATCCCCGGGCCTCAGACTTGGCAGAAACGAATATTTCTGACCGCACTTGCCGCAAAAACCGAGGTCGCGCTTCAGCGGGCTGTCGCAGTTAGAGCAGAAACGTTTATGCTCGGGAATCTTGGCATCGGCCAGTACGGTCTTCTCGGGATCGGTAGAGGGCAGCTCCGGAAGCGTAATCAGTCCTGCTCCCAGTTGCTTGCGTGTCGTTCGCGACGAAGTACGGCGCGACCGGCGTGACCCGTTCGTTTGCCGGCTTATGGGGGACGATCCCGTCCCCGTTATCACCGAGTGCGATGCGGTCCCATTGCGGCCGGCAACCAAACCTGCAGACGTCCCAGTCGACGGCGGCCGCTTCTCGGCGGCGTGCCCGCAGACGTTACAGTATCCGTCTTCAATAGTGCCGGTACAGTCTTTTTGCGGGCAGCGCGTGCCTACCACGTCGTTCTCTTCCTCATTTCTATACGAACCTTCTTGCCTGCGAGTTCAATTTCGCTTCATAGGCCGCCACCAGTGACGCGGCTTCGTCCATCGGCGTCGGCCGCCCATACAGTAACGCCGTCGCCCGATCTGCCAGAGCGATCAATTCATCGTTTTCTGCCAGCGAAAACGCTCTCGCCTTCGCCTTCAACGCATCCAGCCGGCCTCGCAATTCCGATCGTGTATCCAGCAGACTGCGCGCCCTCGCAAACGTGGCGCGCTCGCCTGTCAGGGCTTCCTGAGCCGCACGAGTCCAGTTCTTGAGAGCGGTCACCAGCGATGCAGGCGCCGTTTCCGCATTGGCCGAGCGCAGACGGTCGAACCACGCCTGCAATCCTTCGAGCCTCCGGTCACTGACTTCGAAATCGAACTCGAAACCGGCCTTTTCACGAGCTTCCAAATAACACGCGCGCGCTGACTCGTGCTCGCTCTTGAGAGTCGAAATCAGACTTTGCGCGGCGTGCAAC
>JAFARV010000879.1 GCA_019245255.1 Acidobacteriaceae bacterium
GGAAGTTGCACGCGATCGATCGAGCGCCGTGGAGGCGTGACGCCGCCGCCGCAGCACCGTGCTAAAGCTTTACGATGGAAGGAGAGGCGGACAGCATGGCAAATCTCGATAACGAAATCGACTGGACTGACTGCGAACTGGTGGAACGGGTTCCCGGCAAAGTGTCGGGGCAGCCGATTGTTCGGGGTACGCGTATTATGCCGGGACCGGTTGTACGCAGCTTTGACCGTGGGGAAAGCATAGAGCAAATCCGCGAGGACTGGCCTTCGCTCTCGGTCGATCAGATCAAACGCCTCGTGGAGTTCGCCCATGCACAGCGCGGCCAACCGGTGCCGTGAAAGTTCTGCTCGATGAACAATTGCCGCATCGGCTGCGCAAACATCTTGGTGCGTATGACGTGTTCACGGTCGATTACATGGGCTGGGCCGGACTTAAGAACGGCGAGCTTTTGGACGTTGCGGAAGCAGGCGGCTTCGAGGTCTTTTTAACCGGCGACAAGAACCTTGCTTATCAGCAGAACCTTGCCGGGCGGCGCATGGCGATCATTACGTTATCGGCTATCGACTTCGATATTCTTCAGTCGAACCTTCCGCTGATCGTTGCTGCTATCGACAGCGCCGGGCCGGGAGCGTTTCTCACGATCGAGTGCGGTACGTTCAAACGTCGAGAGCCTTGAAGTATTCTCTAAAAGGGTAACTTTTGCGACGAGCGCGAAGCCCAGTAGAATCAGGCCATCGGGTGTTGCAAAAGTCTGATGCAAAATTGGATCGCAAAGTGTGGCTCCCGATCATCGGGGCATCTCTTCTGGGTCCTCTCAGCGGGCCTGCCGAGGACGGCACGTTCAGTCGCAAATATCTGTCGCAAGAATGAAGCCGCTATAACGCCTTTCGTCTGCGGACCGCGGCCAATCTTAGCCAGGGAGGAAAGCAAGTTGCCGCGACGACTTGTCCGCATCGTTCCTGTGATAGCGCACGCTCTGGCCGTCTTCGGTGACGAGCATAAGGCGTCCCGCTCGTTGTCGACTCCTTTGGCACTCCTCGAAAACCGCGCTCCCTCCGAACTCCTGAATTGCGATGAAGGCATTCAGCGCGTTGACGAAATTCTTACGAGAATTGAACAGAACATCTTTTCTTAATGCCCGTAGCCGGTGCTGACTAATCGGTTTCGGAGCACAACCTGTAATCTAGAATGCGTCATCAATGCGCACAGCGAAATATCTCAACAGGTCTGCTGCACAAATCGAGAACGATCGAATTCGAGTCACCGTAACGACTGAAGGCGGACACATTGCCGAGCTCTTGCACAAGCAAACTGGTGTCAACCCGTTGTGGGTTCCGCCTTGGCCTTCCATTGAGCCATCGAGCTTCGATCCTGCTCGACATCCTGAGTACGGCGGTCATGCTGAAGCGCAACTGCTGTCCGGCATTCTGGGGCATAACGTCTGCCTTGATCTATTCGGCGCACCCAGTTCCGAAGAGGCAGCGGCTGGCATTCCAGTGCATGGAGAAGCTCCAGTTGCTCACTATGAAATTAGTGGCGATCACAACACGATTGAGATGCAGACCGTCCTACCCAAGGCGCAATTGCGATTTGAACGGCGTATCTACTTGTCTGCTGACTCCACACTCCTTCGCATCTCAGAATCGATAGAGAATTTGAGCGCCACGGACCGGCCGATCGGTTGGACAGAGCACGTCACCATAGGCCCGCCATTTCTTGAGCCCGGCCTCACGCAGTTTCGGGTTTCTGCGTCGCATTCGAAGGTAATGGATGCCAGCTTCAACGATGGCCAGGGGCTGTTCGAACCGAACGCCGAATTCGAATGGCCGTTCTGTCCATTGAAGAATGGCGCGAAAGCTGATCTCCGGATCTTCCCCGCAGACCGCCCGTCAGGCGGTTTCACCGCCCATCTGATGGACCCCAGAGCGGAAAACGCCTGGTTTGCGGCCTGGTCTCCCACAACAAGAGTGTTGCTTGCGTATATGTGGAAGCGCTCGGATTTCCCATGGCTGGCGCGCTGGGAGGAGAACCACCTGAGAACTCAGCCGCCTTGGAACGGGAATGGGTTGGCGTGCGGGATGGAGTTCGGTGCGTCGCCGTTCGTTGAGTCTCGACGAGACATGGTGAATCGCGGGACCTTGTTCGGCACTCCAACGTTTCGATGGATACCCGCGCAAACGTCAGTTCGCGTTGAGTATTGCGCGTGTATCACAACACGTGACGCCGTACCGGAGCGCGCCAAGTGGGATGGCAGTGGGGAAGTCAGCTTCGATTGATACGCAAGGCCGTTCCGCACGATTTGCGCACGACCAGATGACAGTCGAGTAGGATGTCGCGCGCTGGAGCAGTCGGATGCTCGATGCGTTCGATCATCGCCGAAATAGCTGCCGTACCCAACTCATGGCATGGCTGCCGCAG
>JAFARV010001034.1 GCA_019245255.1 Acidobacteriaceae bacterium
AATAGGAGGGCGTTTATAGACGCAGTACGCTTGAGGCGCCTGAGTCGATGGAGGAACGCGAAAGGTGGAGCAAACCGGGCGGAGCGAGAGGCGGGCTGGCCGTGAAGTCCAGGAGGCCAGTGCAATTTGCGGTTGCACTGTGCTGCGGTATCCGACTTGAATCAAGAGTAAACGGCCGGCTTGCGACGCATGAAGTTAATTCCATGCAGGAGTGGTTCAAAGTCGCGGGCTGCGAGTGATGATGACACGGCTGAGCCGATGAGCTGTGGCACGGCATAGCGGCGCACTGGATTGCGCACCATGCCGGGCCGGCCACAATGGCAAGGAGAAGCAAAACGATCTGCAACGTCCGACAGCGCATTTCGAATGATTGACGTGTGTCAATTCAATGGTAAACCAGGCGTGGCCCTGGGCTGCGCTATGTTGTACGCATGGCCTGGTTCACCAGACAAAAGCCTTCTGTAGAATCCGGGCCTCCTCCCGATTCCGAAAAGAACGTACGAACAGAGGGTCTTTGGCAGAAATGCGATTCGTGCGGGCAGATCATCTGGCGGAAGAGCGTAGAAGACAACCTTAACGTCTGCCCAAAGTGCAATTATCACTTTCGAATCAGTGCGGCCGAGCGCATGTTCCAGCTTTTCGACGAGGGGCAGTACGAAAACCGCGATGCGCAGCTTCAATCGGCCGACCCTTTGGCATTTGTGGACTCGAAGCCGTACTCAAAGCGCTTGGAAGACATGCGCGCGACAACCAGCTTGCCCGATGCAATCATCGCGGGGAGCGGATTGATGAACGGCCGTCGCGTGGAGATTTGCGCCTTGGAACTGAAATTCATCGGCGGCAGCATGGGTGCGGTGGTTGGGGAAAAGATCACGCGAGCGATTGAACGCTGCTTGGCCGATAAGAATCCGCTGGTAATCGTTTCGGCGTCCGGCGGCGCGCGGATGCAGGAAGGCGCAATCAGCCTGATGCAATTAGCGAAAGTTTCGGCGGCGCTGATGCGGCTGCATGAAGCGAAGCTGCCTTATATCAGTCTGCTCACCGACCCGACCACCGGCGGCGTGACAGCGAGCTTCGCGATGCTTGGAGATTTGAATATCGGCGAACCCGGAGCGTTGATCGGCTTTGCAGGGCCACGCGTGATCGAGCAGACCATACGGCAAAAACTTCCGGAAGGTTTTCAGCGCAGCGAGTTCCTGCTGGAGCACGGCTTTCTGGACGCCGTCATCCCACGGCCGCAGTTGAAAACGTACATCAGCGAGTCGTTCCAATTCTTTCTGGATTAGCGCGGCTCAAACGAGAGCATCGTGGTCCGCCATTGGACAATGGTGACAGATGCTCCAACTCGCCGATGCCGGAAAGCGCTTCGGACCTAAGCTGCTCTTCGACGGCCTCAACTGGCTGATCACGCCGAAAGAACGTGCGGGCCTGGTAGGCGGGAACGGCACGGGCAAATCTACTCTGCTAAAAGTGATCGCGGGCGCCGAGGCGCTCGATTACGGATCGATTGCGGGCATGAAAGGGATCCGGATCGGCTATCTGCCGCAGGACGGATTGCAGGTGAGCGGGCGATCCGTGTTCGCCGAGTGCATGAGCGTGTTCGCAGGAGTAAAGGAGCTTGAAGAGGAACTTGAAACTCTGACGCATCGCATGAGTGAGCTCGATCCGGCGGGCAACGAGTACCGCCAAGTTGCCGAGCGCTTTGAGCGGGCAGACAGCGAGTTTCGCGCCCGCGATGGGTATGCAATCGAAGCGCAAACGGGCGCCGTTCTCGCGGGTCTGGGCTTTCGGAAGGAAGATTGGACTCGCCAAACGGAGGAGTTCTCGGGCGGGTGGCAGATGCGCATCGCACTTGCGAAACTGTTGCTCGAGAAGCCCAATGTGTTGCTGCTGGATGAGCCGACCAACCACCTGGATCTCGAAGCGCGTAACTGGCTTGAGGAATATCTTGACGATTACGAATTTGCGTACATCCTGATCTCGCACGACCGCTACTTTCTGGATGTCACTGTAAATAAGATCATCGAAATCTGGAACAAGAAGGTTCACTTCTACACACGGGCGGCTACGAGAAATACAAACAACAGAAGGCCGAACGGCTGGCGCAACTCGAAGCGGCTTACAAGAATCAGCAGGACAAGATCCAGCAGTTAGAGTCGTTTATCAACCGGTTCCGGTACCAGGCGACTAAGGCCAAACAGGTTCAGAGCCGCATTAAAGAACTGGAGCGCATTGAGCGAATCGAACTACCGCCCGAAGAAAAGACCATACATTTTTCGTTCCCGCAGCCAAAGCCGAGCGGGCGCATTGTGGCGGACTTCAAGGGGGTCTCAAAGAGCTACGGCTCAAAGTATGTTTTCGGCAACGTCAATTTTGTAATCGAGCGCGGCGATCGGATCGCGCTGGTGGGTGTGAACGGCGCAGGCAAATCGACTTTAATCAAACTGCTCGCGGGCCTTGAGCCGCTGAGCTCGGGCGAATACACGTTGGGACACAACGTCGAGCTCGATTATTTTGCGCAGGATCAGTACAAGGAGTTGGACACGGACGCGCGCGTCTACGATGATTTACGCGAGGCGTCGCCGCGCTCGACTGAAACGGAGTTGCGCAACCTGCTGGGTTGTTTTCTTTTCAGCGAGGACGACGTGTTCAAGCGAATTGGCGTGTTGTCGGGCGGAGAGCGAAACCGGTATGCGCTCGCGCGCATGCTTTTAACACCGTCGAACTTTCTGCTGCTCGACGAGCCGACCAACCACCTGGACATGCGGGCAAAGGATGTGTTGCTCGAGGCTTTGCAGGAGTTTACGGGTACGGTGGTGTTTGTTTCGCACGACCGTTACTTTTTGGAAAAGGTTGCAAACCGCGTATTCGAGATCGGCGAAGGCGAAGTGCGTGTGTATCCAGGCAACTATGCCGATTACCTGTGGCGGAAGGAAGGCGGCCACGAACGCACGCCTACTTTGGATGATGTTCTGATCGGCGTTCCCCCGGCTGAGCCGATCGCCATGCCGGCCGCGGCGCAGAGTGCGGCCAAGCGCATGAACCCGATGAAGCTCAAGCAACTACAAGATCAGGCGCAGGCGTTGGAGCAACGGATCGCGTCGTTAGAGGCAGAAATTCAGGCGTCTGAAATGGCGTTGTCGGATTTCGTCAGCGCGCAGGAAGCGATGCGGTTATCGAATCTGCTGGAAGCGAATCGAAGTGAGCTCGAAAAAGCAATGGCTGAGTGGGAAGGAGTGACCGAGCAGATCGAGGCGACGGCGTAATTTCAGGCAATCACTTCGAGCTTCGATCGGCGCTCAGGCCAATCGGGGCGCCTGAGAAGTTTGGGACCGACTTCAATCAAGCGTGGAAGAAGGTCGAAGACCGCGCCGGGAGTCCATAGCCCGTTGCCGCGTGTCCGGAATCCGGCCTGATTCAGTTCGGCCGCAATTTGAGCCGGACGCTTACCTTCGACAACCTTCTCATAGATGGAGATGAGAGCTTCCACCTCGGTGGGATCCTCAATCAGGTGGTTGCAGTCATCGGCGATGCGCAATCCGTAGGGGACCTGTTCGAAGACCTGTTCCTGGCTGCGAAAATCTACGTTGCGCAGGGCGGCAGAGGTTTGCCATTCGACGGCGGCAAGCTTCCATCCACGCGCCATGCGTTCCTGAAAATAATCGAGCGTCAACGGCTCAGAGACGACCTCGCGGACCCGGGGCATGTTGTGCCGCGAGCAATTGCAGCGCCACGCTAAACGCCCTATGGTTCGACCGCACGTGGGAGGCAGCGTTCGAATCCGGGACTGGCAGGACCGAATCCGAACAGTGTTGGGTATCCAGAACACCGCGCAAAACGGCCGCGGGGACAAGCGCCCCGCGCAAAAACTCAGCGATTCCTGTTTTGTCTCGCGGCGCGCATTCGCGTCATTTCGCTATGAGGCCTTACGTTGCTTTGTAAGCTCGCTTTCGAAGTTTTGCTCGGAGGCTGTGACGAAGCGCTGTAATTCAGTTGGATCTACGAAGGGGTTTGGCGCTCCAGGATGGACGCGCGCCAGCTTTTGTCGCATGTCAAAGAAGCCGGTGTGGTTAGCAAGGAACACATCGCAGCGCAATTTTTTCAACTTCTCGAAGCTGTGTTCATAGTCGGAAACGATGTTCGGGTATTCGCGATTGTTAACCAGCGGATAGCCGGGAACACTGGTGCTGCAATAGAAAACCACGTTGTAGGTCTTCCCTGCCTCATTCGTTTGCATGGTCCAAGTGGTGCAGCCCTTGGTATGCCCGGGCGTGAGGACCGCGATCAGAGTGGTTCCGTCCAATTGAACGTGATCGCCGTCGTTGACAATACGATCCACGTGGACAGGCGGGAAATCGTCGGCCCAGCCTGCACCATAGCTCCCGTGGTGACCGGCTTCGAGAATTTGCGCATCGGCTCGGCTAGCAACCATTCGGGCTCCGGAACGTTTCTTGAGCGCCGCGAGGCCGCCGCAGTGGTCGAAATGGGCGTGGCTGTTCAGCAGGTATTTGACATCGGAGAGTTTGAAACCCAGGGCGGCGATGCTCTTTTCGATCAACGGCGCGTCGTCAGGTGTCCCGCCGTCGAGAACGATGTGCCCTTGAGGAGTTGTGATCAAATACGCTCCCAGCCCCGCGGTTCCGACGAAATACACGTTGCCGACAACATGGAATGGCTTCATGGGCTCGCGCCAGTCGTTTTCGCCGGGCGTCGCAGCCGTCAGCGACGCTGCGAGGAGCAAGATGAGGAAGCGCATTTGTTCTCCGCGCGCACAACGGCCGCCAGTCGGCCTGTGCGCTTTTACGACAGGTGCGTCAGCAGCGACTTCAGCCGTGTGAGCGACTCCGATCTCGCTTTGCGATTGGCATCGTTTGCGTCCGGAGC
The DNA here is from genome assembly GCA_019245255.1 of Acidobacteriaceae bacterium. Lineage (GTDB taxonomy): Bacteria > Acidobacteriota > Terriglobia > Bryobacterales > Bryobacteraceae > Bog-105. The sequence continues at coordinate 4,885 of JAFARV010001034.1, forward strand.
CTCGCCGGCGCGCATGAAACCGTGGCCAGCACCGTCGTAGGTGACAGGCTCATACGTCTTTCCAAGCTGTTTCATCCCCGCGGTCGCGTCGGGAATGGTCGCATCGATTCGCGCATCGTTACCCGCATAAAAGCCGTATACCGGAGCCTTGATGTGCGCCATGGCATCTTTGTCGGGCGGCGGCCCGTAGAACACGAATGCCCCGCGGAGATCGGGCCGATTGGTTGCGAAACGGAAGGTTTGACCGCCTCCCCAGCAGAAACCGGTCACGAACAACTTCCCGTTTGAGGCCGGAAGTTTCAGGCCGTAATCCGCAGCCGCATTCAGATCCGCCGTGACCTGATCGGGAGGCAGATGGCTGACCGCTTGGATTGCGCCTTCCTGATCGAAGCTGGAAGAGCCGCCGCCGTTTGCGCCCATGCCCGATAACAGATCCGGGGCGACCACAATGTAGCCCGCGGCCGCGAGTTCATCCGCCATGTCTTTGACCCAATCGGTGAGACCGAAGATCTCGTGAATCATCAGGATCACCGGTGTCTTGGCTTTCGATTCGGGATAAACGATGAATGTGTCGACCGAGCGGCCGTCGTGCTTCACGGTTACAAATTCGTGATGGCGAGGTGACTGCTCGAGCTTTTGTTTGGCCCAGTCTTGCGCATTCGCGGCGGTGAAGCAGAGGGTAAGTACAGCGAGCAATCGTGTCATCTGTACTGTTGTACTACTACGGAATCGGATATGCAGTTGCGCATTGAGTGGGCGGTGCGGGTTTCAGCAAAGGTCCAGTGGCGTTCCGCATGGGGCGCGAGACGATGCGCCATGTTCAGCGCTCTGTTGTAAGTTCGGCCAGCAAGCGTGCGCGTCCGCGTTCCTTCACGTCATGCGCAAGCTGCTGCATTGACTCCTGCGTGATGTTGCGCCCTTCGCCACGGGCCAGCGCTGCGCGAGCATCATCGAGCGTGAAGAGAAATTCGACGCGTTGCCGCTCGCGTTCTTCCCACAGCGCAAGCGCCTCTTGCACGGCCTCCTCTTCGGAGTGAAGCCGGCCGCTCTCGATCGCCCGGTGGGCGAAAGCCTTCTGGTCCGGAGTAAGCTGTACGTTCATCGCTTTCAGAATAGGGAAAACCGGCGCATCACGCAACATTGCAGCGCGCAGGATGTTCCTACCAAACACAGGCCAGAGTCATGGGACTTTCATGACTGGCAAAGATATTAGAGCAGGAATGAGTTAAGAAATGTAGCGTTTGGCGCTGTACGGTAATGAAACAATGTAGCTGTCAAGCTACGAATCAACAATGGCGCTCAATATTCGAAATCCGGAAGCCGAAAAACTCGCGGCGGAATTAGCCAAAGCGACGGGCGAGAGCAAAACTGAAGCGGTTACGAAAGCTCTACGCGATCGGCTCGTTCGAGTCCGACTGGAGCGGACAAAGCGCCGCCTCGCGGATGAATTAGAAGAAATCGCGGAACACTGCGCAAGTTTGCCTGTGCTCGACCGCAGACGTGCCGAAGAGATTCTGGCATACGACGAGACCGGCTTGCCACGCTGATGGTCATCGATAATTAGGGCGCGAAAGCAGGATTGAGTCACCAGATGTGTCTTTCGCCTCGGCGCGCCTGAGGACTGCTGTAGAACTACTTGCAGTTCCCAGGGCATTTTGAGGCAATCACCATTGCCAGCACGGCGTCGTAGTCGACCGGCGACATCTGCGCTTTGGGATTGCTATCGATGTCCACCTTGTGTGCAATCACCATGTCGGTCTGCGGCAGCACAGTGATAAACTGCCCGCCTGTTCCCATGGCGCTGTAAGCGCCCTGGAGGGGCCCGTTGTATACGCGACCAGGAAATACCGGGGCGTCCCACACCCACCACAGCATCCCGTAGCCCCATCTGTCCATCTGCCCTCGAACTCGTAGCCCGGTAGGATTGATCTCGTCGAATGGCGTTATCAGCGATGTTGTCCAGCCGCACCAATCAGCAGGTATCACCTGCTTGCCATTCCAGTTCCCGTATCTCTCCATCAACAAGCCTAGCCGGGCCATGTCGCGTGTTGAGAAGGACATGACATATTCGGGATGAACCGATACGTTAACGGGTATCTTCTTTTGTAGTGATCGTTGGAAGTCCTGCAAACCGAGCGGTTTGACCAGATCGGTTTCCAGTGCATCGTAAATGTTGCGCCCCGTCAACTTCTCGAAAGCAGTTCCAGCCGCATTGAAGTCCCAATTGTTATAGAAGAACCGTGTGCCGGGGTATTCGGATCCACGCTTGGGAGTAACCTCGTCCTGTCCATAACTGCCGTTTGGCAGGTAAATTCCCGAGCGCGCTGTGAGCAACTGCTCAAGCGTCGCATGCTTTTCGACCTCTAAAAAAGATTGCTTGTCATCCAACCCTAGATCAACCACTGTCTTGTTCAGATCAATCTTGCCGCTCTGAACGTAATTGCCATACAGCATCGAGAGCACGCTCTTCCGCACCGAAGCGACCTTGCTCGGACGAGCTATATCACCATATTCGAATATGACCTCTCCATGCACCACGACGAGCATGGCTGTGGTCGGCTGGGTCTTCAACCAGACCTTCAAAGCATCCAACCGCGCGCTTGAATAGCCAACACTCTCTGGCTTTATGGTGATCCATTCCGCTGCAGGTACTCGGGACCATTCGTCAGTGTGACCTTGGGCTCTCACAGCGGTGAAATCCACCAAAAACAGGGCAACGAGCAAGAACACGCGGGTGCAACGCAAGATGACGCCATAGTACATGACACAGGCTGCAGCGCCGCCTGCCACGCTGATGGTCATCGATAATTAAGGCGCTACAGCAGGAGTGAAGTCACCAGATGTAATCCTTCGCTTCGGCGCGGCGCTGGTAGCTGTCGAGCACGTGCACGACGCGTACCCTTTTCAGCTTGGTGGGCGACAGCTGTCCCAGCGGGATGTACACGATCTTACGATTCATGCGCGCGGCAAGGAGACGGAACATGCTGCGCGGTGCCTTGGCAGCGATGTATAAGACATGCCTTTCCGCCGAGTAGTCGAGTGCCGCCATTAGCAGGCGTTCGGCTTTGCTCTCGGCCATTTCGTAATCGGGATCGTTCCAGACGTCGTACATGCGCCGGGGAGGGAGAGTCATGAGCAAACCACCGTACTCGGCGCGGCCGATCCCTGGCCCGATAATGTGATCGAACGGATCGGTGGAATAAAAAGCCATGTCCGATTCGTTCTGATGCTCGCCGAGCCAGGTTGTGAGATAACCGTAGCGATTATCGCGGTCCTCATCAAAAATGATCACGAGCGCGCCGATGTCACCCGAAAATTTTCCAAGTTCGCGGACGTAGAGTTTCCCCTCGTGCCAGTTGCGGACAGTCTCACGCAAATCGATCCCATCGAGCATGGAGGTGGTAAACGGTTCGATGTGGGAGCGCTCCTCAGAAACGACACTCTTGGCGTACTTCTTTAGAAAGCGTCCGTAGTTCTCGATGACGAGATCTTCCGGCGGGTACGAGCAAATGGAGGTTCCGTTTGTTTGCGACGCCCACTCGCCTTGAAACTTCTCGCGTTTGCGCTTCTTGAGTCCGGCAGGCCGCAGCATCTGCTTCATCCGAGGCAAGCGGCGGCGGATTCGCAGCTTGCGCGTGTGAATCCAAACTTCTTCGCCGGAGAGGTTCAGAGTTTCCAGCGGAGGGTCTTCGGTGGGCTGCGCGCTGAAACGATTCGCGAGCTGCCAAAGCTCATACGCATAGTTGTCGTCGACAATGGAACGGGCTCCGAGCGCGAGATCGTAGATGCCCGGAACGAGATGCCCGTCAAGCATGGCGAGGTTGCGGCCGAATTTGGCTAGGCTGCGCCGTTGCCAGGACTCCACCTTGTCACCCGTATTGACGGTGTATTCTTTCTCGGCATCGCGCAGCAAGGCGAGTTGCCAGCGCAGCCGATCAATCGCGATGCTCACTTTTCGTTGATCACGAGCGTTCTCAAAACGCTCCTGGTAATACGGAGGTTCGCTCGTGACTTCGGCGAGGCAATCCGGATGCAGGTTGAACAGCTCGGCGTGGCCGAACAGGCGCAAGCGCCCGGGTGGTGGCTCGTCCTGCGGCGTTTCCATCGCATCGAGCAGAGGGTCGAGCAGATTCAAAGAGACGACTGCGACTACGGATGCGAGCGGATCACTGCCCTGCAGCTTCCAGGCCATGGCCGAGGCATGCGCTTCAATTTCGGGAGTACGCGGCTGAGGGTGGACCCGGTAAGCCTCGATGTATCGCTCGATGCCGATCAGTTCGAGCGAGTATGGATCCGGATACATATCCACGAGGTGCGGTCTCGCGGAAGTCGGCGGCTCCAGGAAGATCACTTCAGCAGCAATTTCGCGCGCCAGGCGCAGGGCCTCAACGAATGGATCACCTGGTTCAACCGGAATGTAGGCGGCCTGCTCTTCGTCGCTCGCATTGCTGTCGGGAATGACAATGACGGACATGCGCGGCATGCGATCGAGGGCGGTGCGATATTGCTTTTCGAGCGCGCCCGGT
>JAFARV010000064.1 GCA_019245255.1 Acidobacteriaceae bacterium
CACGAATTCCAACGGCAGAGTCGAAATCATTTGCCGCTGGGTTAGCGATCCGCTGGCGGCGTTGTAGCTATAAACGATGATAGTGGAAGCTTCTTCCTGCAACGAATAGAACGTGCGGCCGTTGGGATGAAACGCGAAGTGGCGGGGCCCATCGCCGGCTGGAACGGATACAAACGGAGGGTCATCCGCTACAAGCTTACCGGCGCTTCTGTTCAGCTTCCAGCTGTAAATCCGGTCCTGTCCTAAATCCGCACCGAACACATAAGTGCCTGCCGCATCGGCCTGAATCATGTGTCCATGCGGGGCTTCGTGTCCGCTAAAAGCAAAGCTGCCGGGAGGTGCGTTGGTCGCAGGTTCCGTCTGGCCTTTGTCCTGCACGGAATCCGTGTCCGTTTGAGTATCGCTGGCGTCGTGCAAAGAGCCGTCGGCCTGAATTGGAAGAACGGCGAAAGAGCCGCCGCCATAATTCGCCACGAATACAAACTGACCCAAAGGATCGATGCTCAGATGGGCAGGGCCTCCGCCTTGAGAGCTGACTGCGTTCAGCAAAGTAAGACGGCCGGTCGTGCGATTGATGGCGAATGCTGAGACCGAGCCCGAAGTACCTCCGTTAAAGTTAGAAATTTCATTCACTGCGTACAGATATCGACCGTTCGGCGCGATAGCCAACCACGATGGCGAAGGAACGGTAGAGACCACGTCGACTTGCGTCAGAACTCCAGTCGCGGGATTGAAGCTGAAGAGATAAATACCTTTCCCATTCCCACCCGAACCCGGCGCGCCCGTATAAGTCCCGACATAGGCGAAGATCGGGGCCCGCGCTGCAGGACGCGCATTGTCTTGCTGCATCATGCCACCCGCAGCGTTGGCGGCCGCAAGAAATCCGGCGCCCTTAATCACCCCGCGACGCGATACAGTGCCGCCCTCGCGCTTGTTGCCTGCTGAACTCATTGCTTGCCCTCCTTCATGGAAGCGCCTAGCATCCTATCCAAGTGAAGTTAGGGTGTCAATGCCGGGAAGAAGGCTGTCGCAGCCAAATGATAATGTCCTATCCGTGCCGAATAGAAATGTCCTATTGACAGGGGCACGCTGGGGAGTTGGAAACGGACCAACTCCTGATGACGCAGAAGGAGCGCGACCGGCTGGTAGCGCTGAAGAAAGCCAAGAAGAAACTGATTACGCAGAAGCAAGCGGCGGCCGAGATGGGAGTCAGCGAACGGCATGTACGGCGGCTGCTGCGAAGCCTGAAAGAACGCGGCGACAAAGCTGTCATCCATGCAGCTCGGGGGCGCAAGTCGAACCGGAAGATGGCCGAGGAGAAGCGCGAACAAGCGATGCGGATCTTGAGCCAGGACGTGTATCGCGGTTTCGGGCCGACGCTGGCAGCCGAGTACCTGGCCCAGAAACACCAGGTGCGCGTGGGGAGGGAAACGCTGCGCGGTTGGATGAGCCAGGCGAGACTATGGCATCCCAAAACCCGGCGCCTGCAAAAGGTGCATACTTGGCGAGCGCGACGGAGCCGCTGCGGCGAGTTGGTGCAATGGGATACCAGCGAACACGACTGGCTGGAAGGACGCGGTCCGAAGCTGTACCTGATCAGCCTGCTGGACGATGCCAGCAGCCGCCTGCTGGCGCGCTTTGTCGAGCACGACTCGACAGAAGAAAACATGCGCGTCCTGGCAACTTACCTAGAGACGTACGGAAGGCCGTTGAGTTTCTATACCGACAAGGCGAGTCTGTTTGCGAATCTGCCCAAAAGCAGACGCGGCGAGCTGACAGCGAAAGATGTTTTGCCCTTGCCGCCCACCCAGATCGGGCGAGCTCTGCAAGAGCTCGATATCGAGTGGATTGCGGCGCAATCTCCACAAGCCAAAGGCAGGATCGAGCGTGGTTTCGGCACAGCACAGGATCGGTTGGTGAAAGGCTTACGGGTGGCAGGCGCCAAGACGCTGGAGCAAGCCAATGCTTACCTGAAAAGCGAGTTCTTACCGTGGTGGAACCAGACGCTCACGGTGGCGCCGGCCTGCTCCGACGATGCGCATCGTCCAATCGGCAAGCAACACCATTTATCAGCTATCCTCAGTCACATCGAGACACGGCAGGTAGCCAACGATTACACGCTTCGTTTCGCCAACAAGCTGTATCAGATTCAGCGCACCGATGTTCGGGCTGGACTGCGCGGCGGCTCGGTAGTGGTAGAGAAGCGTCTGGATGGCACGTTGGCAGTGCGCTTTCAAGAACGGTATGTAAGCGTAGCCGAATGTGTGCCGCAGCCCAAAGCGGCGTCGGCCAGCAAGCCGCTGCCGCCCAAAGCCAAACTGCCGCGTGCGCCCAACCAAGCCAGCCGGCGTGCGCTCACCGGCATGTTGCGCTCGCGCGGTATGCCGCTGTGGAAAGCGGCACAGATCAATCGCACCCGTACGCAATAAAGCACCAAGCGGAGCGCCGGGCAACTTCCGCCCGGCGGTCTTCGCGCTCACTTTATGCAAGGCCTCCGCTCCAGAGTTTCACCAGAATAAATCTGCATCCAAAAGAAGAAAAGCCCTCGGTGCAAACCTTGCCAAAGCTTTGCCACCGAGGGCTCGTTGCCGTTTACTCCGGAGCCAACTCCTTCGCATCGGCCTTGCATCCTCTCAGCGGGCGCGACCCCTTTGAGAATTGCTTCCACTCTAAATCGCAACTCCCCCTCCGCCCTTCACAACAGGACATTTCTACTTGGCAGAAATTAGGACATTTCTATTTGGCGTTGACAGTTAGGGCTCCTCGCGTAATCGCGGCTGCCGATTGCGCACGCGCCCGTTCGCGGAATATTTTCCTGCGGGTTCGGGTATAGAGCTTGGGCAAATAGATCGGAGCTGCGCCGCAGCTCCTGAATTCCCAGTCTGTCCGCAATTCGAGAGAGGAGCTTCCAGAAAGAGATGACCCGCAGGATTTTGCTAAGCCTTGTGTTCCTGTATGCGGGCGCACAAGCACAAGTAACTCTACCGCCGCCCCCGACCGCCGTTTCCGCCAATCCGGTTGTGCAGTGGAACCGTAACTTATTAGCCCTAGTCAGGACACCCGGAGCACAGCCCGGAAATATCCATCCAACCCACAGCTTTGCTCTGATGCACGCGGCTATTTACGACGCCGTCAACGCAATCGATCAAACGCATCGGCCTTACCTGGCAACGCTTCCCGGCGCACCGGCAACTGCTTCGCAGGACGCGGCTGCGGCCGCTGCCGCGCACGATACTCTGGCCGCCCTTTATCCACAATTCCAGTCCGTCCTCGACCGCGATCTGCAGGATTCATTGGCTCTCCTCGGAACCGGACCGGACGTTGCTGCCGGCATGCAGATCGGTGCGAACGTAGCCGCACAGATCCTCGCCATTCGCAGCACCGACGGAGCCAGCTCCCAGCCCGGACCCGTAAGCGTCACTTCCGGAAACGTTCCGGGAGGCTATGAGTCCACTCCGCCTAACTTCCCCAAAGCGCAGTTCACCACTTGGGGCCAGGTGAAGCCGTTCGCGCTCACATCGGCGAACCAATTCCGGCCCGGTCCGCCCCCGGCACTCACAGATCCGGCTTACACGGCCGACTTCAACGAAATCAAATCGCTGGGAATTGCGCACAGCAGCGCGGCGACCATTGACCAAGCTCTTACGGGCCGGTTCTGGAACGGCCCCATTCAGAACTATTGGAATGAGATTGCACAGACGGCGGCCCTGGCCGGCAATCTGAATACTGCGCAGACCGCCAGGCTCTTTGCCCTGCTGAATATCTCGGTGGCAGACAGCGTCATTTCGTTTTACGACGCGAAGTACACCTATAACTTCTGGCGGCCCATCACGGCGATTCGAGCTGCCGCCACCGACGGCAACCCGGACACC
>JAFARV010000096.1 GCA_019245255.1 Acidobacteriaceae bacterium
CGACCTATTCAAGTTTTCACCCTGAACCAAGAGGATTCGCAACGAATGCCGCCCGACACCGAGGAGGACGGCAAATCGCGAGAGGTCTTCACTAACGTGGGCGACTACGGCTCGGCAGGTGCCAGCCTTACCGTGATTCTGCTCGATGCTGTGAACACGCATTGGACTGACCAGTCGCGCGCCAGGCAAAGTGTGCTTCGGTTTTTGGGTCAAGTCAGGCCCGATGACCGCATCGCGATTTACGTCCTCTCCTTTACGGGAATCCGCGTGATGCACGAGTTTACGAGAGACGCTTCAGATCTTGTCGCCCAGCTCCGGTCCTGGAAGGGTGTACTTCCAGCGAAGCCCACGCCGAATACTGACCGGCAGTTGTGGAGTTTTCTTGCCGGGAGCGATCGGGATACACTTTTGGATCAAAAGCGCTCACCTCAAGCACAAGCCGCGCCTGTTGGCAGCGCCGAATACACGCTCAAGTTATTTGAAGCGGTGGCAGATCACCTCTCCGCTTATCCCGGCCGGAAGAACGTGCTCTGGATCTCCGACGGCTTTCCGCTCCTTCAACTTGGCAACATAGCTGGGACTCTGTTCGCAAAACATGGCGGAGAGCCTGCCCTAGTAAGGTCCATCGATCCTGCCGACAATTCCGACACAGTGTTCGACACTATCGGAAATGGTGCGTCGTCCCACGTTGAACAGGATCGCGCGATGCATTCGCTTGATCGCGCTAACGTGGCTGTTTATCCAATTGAGGCGCGTGGTCTGCAGACATGCCTGGAGACCGGGCCAGGGACCAACGCCGCCGTTTTGTACGCCCACGGGACCCAACAAGCGATGGAAGAAATTGCCCAACGCACTGGCGGACGCGCCTTCGTGAGAGGCAATGACATTCTCGGAGCGATTCGCCGGGTGATCGACGAATCGAAAGTAACCTACACGCTAGGCTTCTATCCAGAGGAGACCCGCATGGACGGCCAGTTCCACAGAGTCACTATCAAGCTGCTGAACAGACGGCCGGGAATACGCCTGACGTATCGTCGTGGATATGTGGATAGCCTTCAACCAGCCCGCGACCTAGCGCTTCGAGACTCCGATTTCACGGCCGCCGCATCAAGTCCGCTGGATGCTAACGCGGTGCCACTAACAGCCCACCTTGAGCGCGGACTTATCGCCGGGAACTTTGGACTCGATCTGAAGATCTACCTTTCAGGTCTGAACCTGCGTCAAGAAGATGATCATTGGGTAGATCAGGTAGACCTTTATCTTGTGCAGCAGGACCCGCATGGAACCGCATTAATCCACGACAGCAAAACACTTGCTTTGCGGCTACGGCAGTCCACGTTTCTAAACATGCTCCAAACTGGGCTGCTGTACAACACGGGGATCCATCGCGAGGCTTCGGCACAGGTGCTGAAGGTCGTTGTCCGCGATGCCAATTTCGGCAATATCGGCTCGCTAACGATACCACTTAACTGACAGCGGTCCCTGCGAACACTGTAACGCCTTCTACGAATAACCTCACCGGAGGCCCTACCGCTCACCACCGAACCATCTCTGCAAAGCCGCTCGCAGCGTTCTCCGCGATTCTTCATCCCCGTCGCCCGATCTGAGCACCCATGCCACATACCCATCCGGACGGACGAGCATTGCATCGAGATTGATCGGACGTTCGTAGCAAACGGCTGAGATCACTTCGACTCGATCAGCCCAGGGCGCAATTATGTTGCACAGCATTGATGTTCCTGTTAAGTCGACCAGCACTCCCTTACCCGAGCGCATCAGCTCCGCCACGTGCACTGTGCTGTCCTTGACGTGCAAGGCGAGGTTTGGCGCCCACCGGCCAAGCAGCCGATGCCCGTTACCGTTGTCCGTGCCCATCTGATAACAGATATCGATATCCGTGATCTCTTCTGCGATCAGTCGAAACGTCTCTTCCTGTGTTAGGAGGCGGCCAAAAAGCTCGCGTAAAGCCGTCACGTGCTCGCCTGGGCGCGCCAGAGCTTCCTGAGCCCGAGTCAGCGTCATTAACCGCTCTCCTATCGGGTGGCGCTCCGAGTGATACGTGTCGAGTAAACCGGCTGGCGCCCAGCCATGAATCTCAGCGGCTAATTTCCAACCCAGATTCCCTGCATCCTGGAGACCGGTCTGTAATCCCTTCCCGCCGTATGCCCAATGCACATGGGCCGCATCTCCAGCCAGGAACACCCGGCCATCACGGTACCGCTCCGCTAAACGGCTGCTGTCGGTGGCTCGCGAAAGCCACACCGGATCGCTGATGGCAAGATCGGTGGTAATTACCCGGCGTATGGCAGCCTGCAATTCATCCAGCGTCATTTGCGCCTCACGATCGATCGCAGGCTGGTCCCATTCGATGGCTGCAATCCGATAGACATCGGATCCCATAGCGACAATTGCGAAGTTGCCCGTCTTCGTTCTGGCGATGCCGAATTCACGCCCGCCAAGTTCAGGAACGTTCTGTTTTAATCGTTCGAGCATGCCTGGAGCCAACTTCACATCGCCCATGCGACCGACGATTGTCGGCTCCAGCCCGGGAAACGCGATGCCTGATTGCTTTCGGACCGTGCTATGACCACCGTCACATCCGGCCAAATATTGCCCTGCGAGTTCGTAAGTGCCCGACGCCGCTCGAACCTCCGCTTTGACGCCTCGCGCATCTTGGCTCAGCCCTGTCAGTTCGTGTCCACGGCGAATCTCTACGCCCAGTTCCTTGGCACGTTCCTCGAGCAGTGCTTCGACTCGTGCCTGCGGGATAACAACGCCGAACGGATGCGGAAAATCGATCCTGCGTAAATCCAACGGGAACATCCCGAAGTTCAGGAAAGGCGGCATCGGATTGCCAGCCGTGAAACGATGGAGAATACCTCGATACTCCAGCATCTCCATCGAGCGCGATTGAAGACCCAGCGCTTTTGAGAGGCCGGTCGGCTCGGCGAGCTTTTCAAGGACGGCAACTCTTACGTTGGTGAGGGCCAGTTCACACGCAAGCCACAGTCCAGTCGGACCGCCGCCGGCAACCACGACGTCTCTTTCTGTAGAAGCCGCTTCGATCGACATGTCCGCGCGGGCCTGAACAAGTTGATTCTATATGCTCAGTTCTCCGCTATGTTTCCCGCAATGCCGCCATCGGGTCAATCCTGCTGGCAATCCGTGCCGGCAGGTAGCACGCTATGACTGAAACCGCGATCAGAACAGCCAAAGCTCCGGCCAGGCTCAGCGGATCATGTGAGCTGATGCCCACCAGCATTCTCGACAGTGCCCGGTCTACGAACACGGAGAGTACGAGCCCAATCAAAAGCCCGAAACTCACCACCTTCATACCCTGGCCTAGAATCAAACGCAGCACGCTCGAGCTCTCTGCGCCCATCGCCATGCGAACGCCGATCTCTTTCTGGCGCTGGCTCACGGAATACGCCAGAAGCCCATACAGGCCCACACTGGCTAGAGCGAGCGCGAGAAACCCGAACACGCCGAGAAGGCCCACGCCGATGTTCTGGATGAAAAGTACCTGGCTGATGATCTTCTGCCCTGTTCGGATATCGGTGACCTCTACGTTAGGAGCCATGTTGCGGATTTCGCGCCGCACTGCGCTGATGATCGTGTAGGAATCGGCCGCGCTCCGCACATAAAGAATGGCGCCCTCAACAAAGTTCTGCCGTAATGGCAAGTAAACGCAGGCCTGGGGTCTTTCGCCAAGCCCTGTGTAGTTGGTCGTCTTCACAACCCCGATGATCTGTCTGTCAGCGGACTCGTCCGAAAAGTGAAAACGTCGCCCAAGCGCATTCGCACCCGGCCAGTATTTCTGGGCCAGATACTCGTTCACAACTGCTACCGGAGTGGATCCGTCGCTATCTCTCTCGCTGAAATCTCTTCCTTCGAGAATCGGAATACCCAGAGTGGAGAAGTAATCGACATCGACCATGTCGACGATCGTGACCGGATTTTCCGATTTCTTCAACTGCTCGCGATCCTCGATCACAAGCGCTCGCGAGGGATTTGCCCAAAAGGGTAAGTTGGAAGCCCAGCTCGCCGCCGTCACACCCGGACGTTCGGAAAGATCGTTGCGCAGATCTCGATAGAACGTTTTGGTGCGCGCGGAATCGTAGCCGGCTTGCTCGGGATTCATCATGAAAATCGCCAGGTGTTTGCTGTCGAAGCCGGGGTCGATCTGATAAGCGCGCTGTATGCTCCGCAGAAACAACGCAGCGACAATCAAGGACATCAGGGAAAGGGCAACCTGGCCCGCCAGTAACGCGTTCGAGAAGGCAAGGCTATGTCGATCGGAGCCGGCGATTCTCGTCTCGCGTTTCAGACCCTCGACCACATCCGTTTTCGATGCACGCACCGCCGGGACAACTCCGAACAGCAGACCGGTTGCAACGGATACCAGGAAAGCAAAAACGAACACCGAGAGGTCGAGCTTGGGACTGATGAAGTTGGCCGCAACTTCGGCCGGCCGTAGAGTCCATAGCAGTTGACATCCTTCATACCCGAGCCCCAGGCCAATGAGGCCGCCGAAGAGCGCCAAAACGGTGCTCTCGGTCAATGCCTGCCGGACGACTCTGCCGGGTCCGGCGCCGATAGCCAGCCTGATGGAGAGCTCCTGCTTTCTCGAACTTGTTCGCGCCAGCAGCAGATTCGCCACATTCGAACAGGCGATCAGGAGAACAATGCCAACTACCAACAGCAGCCCGAAACTGCCAAAGATAACGGGTGGACTCGAAATGGCGTCGCGCATGGGCGTGGCCGTCGCCGTGCGCCCTTGGTCCGCGTTGGGATATTCGCGTGCCAGTTCCGAGGCGATGTTAGTGAGGTCAGCCTGCGCCTCCGCGCGGCTGATT
>JAFARV010000154.1 GCA_019245255.1 Acidobacteriaceae bacterium
ACTAGATCCTTCACGCTGCGGAAGGATCCGCGGCGAATGGCTCGCTGGCTGATCAGTGCAAACCAGCGCTCGACCTGATTGAGCCAGGACGAGTAGGTGGGAGTGTAGTGAATGTGGTATCGCGGGCGCTGCGCGAGCCAAGTGCGGACTCTGGCATGTTTGTGGGTGGCGTAATTGTCAACGATCAGATGGACTTCGAGATCCGGCGGGAGGTTCTGGTCAAGACTGCGCAGGAAGGACAGGAACTCCTGATGGCGATGGCGGGATTTGCATTTTGCGAAGACGGCGCCAGTGGCGACATCGAAAGCGGCGAACAAAGTGGTCGTGCCGTGTCGAACGTAATCGTGGGTCACCCCCTGGACGTACCCGAGTCCCAGCGGAAGCACCGGCTGGGTGCGATTCAGCGCCTGAATCTGGCTCTTTTCATCGACGCACAAGACCATCGCGTGATCTGGCGGATTTAGGTACAGCCCGACTACATCACGAACTTTTTCCAGGAAGAACGGATCGGTCGAGAGCTTGAAAGTCCGCGCACGATGTGGCTGCACCGCGAAGGCTTGAAACAGCCGATGCACGGTGGACTTGGAAATCCCTCTCTCGCCCGCTGCTGTCCTCACGCTCCAGTGGGTTCCGCCCTTTGGCTTGCTGCCAAGCGTCTTGTTCAGTAATGCCGCGACCTGCTCGTCTTCAATACTGCGGGGCCGGCCCGAACGAATCTCGTCATACAGGCCCGCTACGCGGGATGCTATGAATCGTTGCCGCCACTTGCCTACGGTCGCATTTGTCCAACTGAGCCGCTGCGCGATCTGGCTGTTGCTTTTGCCCTGAGCGGACCACAAAATCACTTTCGCCCGCGCCACCAGCGCGTTGGGAAGAGTGAGCGACAGCGTAAAGCTTCGTAACTGATCCTGCTCTTATTCCGTAAGCTTCAGCTCGGCTTTGGGGCGTCCTGTACGCATATGAAAGCATAACCAGAACCCTCGTCTTTTGCAATTCACCTGGCTGTAGTGTCCAGCGCCGACATTGTCTCTTTCCACACTCCCCGGAAAGTTCTGCCCGATTTGTGGAATACGGGGCTATGTCGTAACCAGACCCGCAGTAGCGCGGCAAACACAAAAGCCCGATGAGCAGCTTGAATCGAGCTCTGCGCCAGGCGCGTACGACTGGGGTGCATCAGCGGAATCGCGAAGGCGGTGAATTCTACATGCGCGTCCTGCTCTTCGGCGAGGCGTTTACAGATCTGCCGAATTACATCTGACTCCGTGGCATCGCCGAGCGCCCGATAGTAGCTTCGCGAAACCACTTCTACTCCAGCAAGCACATGCAAGTACAGGGACGGCATGCGCAGCTTGCCGATCATACGAAGAACAAAATCGACCCACGAACCGCGTGAATGGGGCATTCCAAGCTGATCAAGCAGGCGGTTGACAAGCCAACCCTGGCGGCACTCGTCTCGCAAAAACAACCGGAAGGCCCAGATAAACCCGCGGTCGCCGTTGCGCGCTGCGATTTCACGCGCCCAGTCAACCACCCATTCCCCCGAGCCGTTTTCGTTTCTTGCAAACTCCTGAAGGGATCTTGCGGCAGCGGAGCGCTCTGCGTATGGCAAGCGCTTGGCGGCGCCCCAACTCACCTCCGGCCGGCAGGCGCGTTGGTAGAATCGCTCAATCCAGTCGTAAGAATTGAGAACTGTGCTCGGTGCCAGCGGCATCAAGGAACATTCTGGCATGTGCACTTTGCACTGTAAAGCGAATTCCTGCCGCGATTCTTACCAGATTTTTCCAATACGAAGTTCGCCTCATGTGGTGGGTCCGCGCTGCGCTGCATCGCCCCGTCTGCAAGGGAGATTCGTTACGCGCGCTGCCAGTCCATCGCGAGCCGTACGAAAGACCGGACCGCAACTCCTGTCGGGCCCTTAGATGCCCAAGGTTTCACCTCGTCCAGCCAGGCGGTCGATGCAATGTCCAGGTGCACCCACGGCTTCGGATCTGCAAATTCTTTAAGGAACCACGCTGCCGTTATGGAGCCCGCCGGTCGGCCTCCTACATTCGCCAGGTCCGCAAATATCGACTTCAACTGCTCTTTGTATTCCTCGTCCATCGGAAGCTGCCAGGCTTTTTCTCCGGCAGCTGTAGCCGCCGCCAGAAACCGGTTGAGGAATTCCGCGTTATTCGTGAAAACGCCCATGTTGTGATGGCCGAGTGCGATTCCGATTGCGCCCGTCAGAGTCGCTGCGTCAACCAGATGGCTCGCGCCATTCCGGTTCGCGTAGGTGATTGCGTCCGCCAGAATGAGGCGCCCTTCGGCATCGGTATTTACGACCTCAATTGTCTTGCCGGATAAAGAGTTAACGATATCGCTCGGCCGCTGCGCGTTCCCGTTCAGCATGTTTTCGACCGTCGGAATATAGCCTGTGACAGCGATCGGTGGCTTGAGTTGCGAAATGGCCCTCATTGCCCCGACGACGGCAGCTGCTCCGGCCATATCGTATTTCATCTTCTCCATGCCGTCTGCCGGCTTGATGGAGATGCCGCCCGTATCGAACGTGACGCCCTTTCCGATCAGCGCCAGATGATTATCCGTGGATGCCACTGAAGGCTGATATTTCAAAATGATGAGAAACGGCGGATTGCTGCTGCCCTGAGCGACCCCGAGAAGAGCTCCCATCCCCAGTTCGCTCATCCTTTCGCGATCGAGGACCTCGCACTCAAGACCAGAACCTGCTGCCATCTCCCGCGTCGCCTCGGCCAGGAGCGCGGGCGTAAGCCTGTTGGGAGGCTCGTTAACCAGATCGCGCGTCAGATTCTGGGCCTCGCCGGTGATCACGCCCTGCCGTAGCTCGGTCTCGAATGCCTTCGCGTCGCCGGCAGAAGCGATGAAGGTCATGGATTCGAGCTTTTTATCGTTCTTCTTGGGATCGGTCTTATATTTGTCGGCTTCCCAGGTACCGAGAATCGCCCCTTCGGCCAGAGCGCGCACAATCCCCGGCTGAGCCCAATCCGCAAGAACGATCGCAATGTTTCGCGCACCCTTCGAACGAAGCGCCCGCGCCAGCGCTCCCCCAATGCGGCGAGCTTCTATCTGCGACAGCTTCTCCCGTCTACCGCCGCCTATCACGGCCAGTCGCTTGGCGGCAATGCCAGACGGCCGATGGAGGATCGCCGTCTCGTACAGCTTGCCGGTAAACTCTCCGGAACTGCGCAGTTCTGCTAACCAGCCGGACTGCTCGGCGATCTTGGGATCGGCGACCGATGTTGCGGCCGCCGCAGTTGCTTCTGCGCCCAGGGTGCCCGCCGCGGCATCCACTTCGGGATGCTCAAAACAGACGGCCGCTATCGCATCGCCGGCCCAGCTCTCGGCAGGAGCTGTAAGAAGTTGAAATTCCATGATTTATTCCCGCGCGCGGCGTGCCATGGCGGCCTTCGCCTCGGCCTGCATCTCCTTTGCTTTGGCGGCTTCGCGCTTGTCGTGAAACTTCTTTCCTCTCGCGACCGCGATCTCGATTTTGATCTTTCCGTTCTTCAGGTACAGACGGGTCGGCACGAGCGTCAGCCCTTTTTCGCGCGTCTCCACCTGCAGTTTGTCGATCTCCGACCGGTGTAACAGCAGTTTCCGTTTGCGTACCGGCGCATGGTTCATGATATTCCCGTGCGAATACTCGCTAATGTGAGCATTCAGCAGCCACGCCTCGTTCCCCTCAACCTCCGCGTAGCTCTCTTTGAGCTGGATTTTTCCGCTTTTGGCGGATTTCACCTCTGTACCGGTCAGAACAAGCCCGGCCTCGTATCGGTCGAGCAGGTGAAAGTTGTGTCCCGCCGAGCGGTTATCGCTTAAAATCTTGAAGTCGTTGTCGGGCACGGTACTGTAGCGGCTACTCTTAGCGTACGCTGGATATATCCTGCACGCCGGGTAGTCCGGCAGCGTCTTCCTTTCGAACGGAGAGGAATATACCCCTCAAGGGACGGTGTTCCTTGCGGGTTACAAGCAGGTCTGGGCTCAAATGCGCAGGCCTAGAGGGCCGTTTGCGACCATATTTTAAACATGGCTGGATACGTCTAAAGTGAAGATCTCGAAAGGTTTACAGATCGCCGGCGCAGTTTCGTTCGGCAGTGCGCTGATCCTCGTGCCTCTGAACGCGCATACCCGCAAAGGCGATCACCTTCTCAAACTCGGACAGCAAGCTGAGGCCGACAAAGACTACGATCGCGCGGTCGACTACTTCGATCAGGCTGTCGCGACCGATCCAAAGGAGCCAGCCTACCTGATTGCCGACCGCCGGGCGCACGCCGCGGCGTCTGAGCGGCATATCCAGCTGGGAAGGCAATTGCTCCAGCAGCAGAAGCTGGATGAGGCCATGGTGGAATTCCAGAAAGCGGCCCTGGCTGACCCCTCGTCCCAGGTTGCCCTGCAGCAGATACGGGACACGGCGGGAATGCTGAAACAGCGCGCGGAGGCCCCGCCCGGCACCAGAATACTCACGCCGGCCGAGAGGGCACGCGAAGAAATAGAGAAGCGCATCAACTCGCTCGAGGGTCCTCCCGAGCTACGGCCCATTAACGCGGAGATCCGCAGCCTGAAGATGAACAATCAGCCCGCTCGGGTCCTTTACGAGAGCGTCGGCAAATTGGCCGGCATCAACGTACTCTTCGACCCGCAGGGCATTGAAACCGTCGCCGGCAAGAACTTCAACCTGGATCTGAACAACGTCACGCTCGAGGAGGCGTTAAATTACATCGCGCTCGAGACCCACACGTTCTGGAAGCCAATCAGCCGGAACGCGATCTTCGTCACTCAGGAAAGCGAGCCCAAACGCAGCGAGTATCAAGACGAGGTAGTTCGGGTTTTCTACGTCCAGAACGCTACTTCGGCCACAGAGTTTACTGAAATCTTCAATGCGGTCCGAATTGCCTCCAAGGTGACCCAGGGCCTATATCAGGTTCCGAGTCAGAACGCCATCGTGGCAAGAGGACCTGTGGACGCGATCGCGCTGATCGAGAAGATTATTCACGATCTGGACAAGCCGAAGCCGGAAATCATGCTGGACGTTCTGGTGATGGAGGTCAACAAGACCAAAATGTTGGCGCTCGGTGCCTCCATCCTGGGGCAGGGCGGTCTCACTGTGCCGCTCAATTTCACACCGCGACCTGGGATCACCGTCCCTACAACGACCACAAGCGGAACGACGGGCGCCACATCGACAACGACAAGTACCACCGGAACCACTGCGACGGCGACCGGCACAACTGGAACGACCGGAAGCACAGGCCTGACCAGCGTCGGCACAACCGGCGCAACGGGCACAAGCAACACCACAACAGGAACAACGGGTGCGAGCGTGCCGATCTCAAATCTGGGCCGGCTTTCCTCAGCAGACTTCTCGACCTCCTTGCCCGGCGCGCTGCTTAACGCCCTCTTGTCCGATTCGTCGGCTCGCGTCCTACAGCGGCCGCAAATCCGGGCGACGGACGGCGGAAAGGCTTCGCTGAAGATCGGCTCGAAGATTCCGTACGTGTCGGGTTCGTTGAACTCAGCGGTCGCTACCCCGGGCTCAATCCCGTATGCAACCACTCAGTTCCAGCAGATCGATGTTGGCGTCAACATCGACCTGGAACCGCATGTGAACGGCCCGAACGACGTGAGCATGCACATTAAAGTTGAGATCTCGAATACTGCAGGCGATAAGAACGTCGGCGGTATTTCGGAGCCAATCATTACACAGCGCATCAACGATGCCAATATCCGAATGAAAGAGGGCGAGGTCAGTATATTGGGCGGTCTGACGGACCTCGAAAATAGCCTCAGCGTTTCCGGAACGCCGGGCTTGGTTAACATTCCCGTGCTCGGTTATCTCTTCGGAAACAAGGTACGAAACAAGACCGACGATCAGATTCTGATCGCGCTGGTGCCTCACATCATTCGCTCCCCGGATCTGAGCGCCGCGACGGATGCCGGCGTTTATGCGGGCTCGGAGCGCATCGTACACGTAGAGCGCAAGCCGGACGGGCAGCAAACGTCCGGAATGGCGCCAACGGACGGCGGACCTGCGCCTCCGGGTTATCAGCCGGGCTCAACCGCTCCGGTCGCACCCGCACCGGCCCCAGCTTCGCCTCAGCAGAATCCGGTGCCGGCAAATCCTTACGGAACACCGGGTCAGCCGCCGCAACAACAGAGCGTTCCGCCTGCACCTTCGACGACGAGTCCTCCCTCGCAGGCCATTCCCCGTTCTGGAACAGAACAGCAAACGCATCCGCGGCGTGTGCCCGGAGGGCCGCCGGGTGGGCCGCCGGCAAGTACACAACAATAAAATGGAGTTAGCAGTAATGTTACGTGGAAGGCATTCCCCCGGGCTCGAACGGCGGAAAAAAGCTCAAGCGGGGTTGACGCTGGTTGAGTTGATCGTTGCTTTCAGCATTTTGCTGATTCTCTCCAGCATGGCGGTTCCCCTCGCCCGCTACCAGGTACGGCGGGAGCGTGAGAAGGAGCTAAGATCTGCCCTTCACGACATGCGGAGCGCGATCGACAAATATAAGGACTATTGCGATCAGGGCAAGATTCAGTCGTCCAGTCCTGATGCGTATTGTTATCCGCCGAGCCTCGACGTGCTTGTGGACGGCGTCAAGCTGAATAACACGTTGTCCGGGGCGGGGCAGACCGCGAAGATGCGCTTCCTGCGGCGCATTCCGAAGGACCCCCTGACCGGCACCAAAGACTGGGGCAAGCGAAGTATGCAGGATGAACCGGATTCCACGTCCTGGGGTGGGCAAAACGTCTTTGATGTGTTCACGACCAGCCTGGACAAGGCCAGCGACGGGACAGCGTATTCGGAATGGTGAAGGAAGTGAGAAGTAGAATTGATCGGGTTCGCGAGTGTTGCCGAGGCTTCACGCTCGTCGAGCTGATGGTTGTGATGGCAATCATCTCCGTGTTGCTCGCGATTGCGGTACCCATCTATCAAAAATCGATTGTCCGGGCCAAAGAAAGTGTGTTGCGCAACAACCTATTTACATTGCGGACAATGATCGACGAGTATACGGTCGACAAGCAGCAGGCGCCACAGACTCTGCAGGACCTGGTCTCGGAAGGTTATCTGCGGCAGATTCCCCAAGATCCGATGACGTCTTCCGATCAGACCTGGCGCATCACTATGGAAGACACTCCGATTGGGGGCAGCACCGCGCCGCCCGGGATCTTCGACGTGCACAGCGGGTCGGACAAAACGTCACTCGAAGGCACGCCATACTCAGAGTGGTAGCGGACGCAGCTTATCGGTCTGGCTGATAAACTGAAGTTCGGCGGCGTCTGCCCGCCACGTGTTCCCCGATCGTCTAACGGTAGGACAGCGGCCTTTGGAGCCGTTAATCGTGGTTCGAATCCATGTCGGGGAGCCACATTATTTTTCAATAACTTACGTCGTTTTTCCGTACAAATATCGTACAATTCCGGGAGATCGTTGTCGGTATGACTGTGATTTAACGGCTCTTATGCGCCGGTAACAGAATTGAATATGGATCCTTGTCCGAGGTTGCGTCAGGGGTTACAGACAACGTGTTTGCGATTAGAACTTAACGGCGAAAAGCAAGCCAAGTGTTTCTGCCCCGCGCCATTGCACCAACCCATCGCGACCGCGCGGTTCTGGCGGGCCTTTTTGTTCCCAGCTACAGTTCATTTCTCTGTGATTTAACGGGACTTGTAAAAACGGCAGCTGTCAAAATAGTTCCGCGATGGAAAGATATTGACGGGCTCAGCGGGTACCTGATGATCTGATCTCATTGGCGGAAGATGAGTTCTGGAAAGAGCGATCAAGGCACAGGTTCTCGCTGGATACTGCATCAAAGATTGAGTTGCGGATGGAAAAATGGAACCCCGATTTTCATGTTTGAGTCGACCCGGACATTGGTGCGGACTTGGTTGGGCGCAGTTCAAGGCTTTGATGACACGATCGACCAATTCACGCCCGGACGGCTTCGAGCAGTTGGCTGGCCCAAATGGGCAGATCCTCAGCCTTGTTTACAACGATGCCGGATCGAATCTCGACGATGAGTCGTGGCTCGAGACCTGAGTTGTCGTAAATGACCGCTTCATCCACGATCCGAAGTACCTGCCGGAGATTACCAAGGCTCCTGAAATATCTGCGGCGAACATCTGCAGCAGGAACGTGATGACCGCCTTGGGCAACTCGCTCGTTGACGCGTTGGATGCATCGCTCAGGGCTGTCGAGACAAATGTAAAGCACGCGCACGAAAAGGTGTCGCGCCAGCGCCTCCGTGATCACCCTTCTCGTCCAGTTTCCCGAAAGCGTCGTTTCAATGGCGAAATCTTCGCCGGAATCGAGAAACTCTTGGGCACGACGAAGAACCTCCCGGCCAAGCAGGGATGGCTGCCCGCATGGGAGCGGCCGCGTCGATCTGGCTGGCGATTGCGTCTGCTTCCAACAGGTTTGCGCGGCCAGCGAATTCCACACGTTGGATCACGCTGGTTTTGCCGGAGCCGTTTGGCCCAGCAACAATCGTTAGAATCGGCACGCCTCAGGCGGCCGTTTCATCGAGTTTTCTTATCACTTCGTAATTTTGATCGCCCGGCGAGCCAATAAGGAAACGGATCTCAAATTTCAGACCGCTCGGATATTCCATGACGTCCAGCTTTCGTTGCGCATCCCGATAAAACACCGGCACCCCCGCCTCAAGTGTCTCTAGGCGTGCCCGAGCACCGGCCCTTTGAACCGCGATTTTGAACTCGTCATCGAAGAAATGGCCGCTTCCCATAGTTCGATCATAAAGTACTGCCGGGAATCTCGATCGATCTGGCCGACTTCGGACTTGCCGCGCAATACGCAACAAAGGATCCACTCAGGAGCAATTGGTAGGGTATCTTGTAACTTGGGCTACGTTTTTCCCGGACCACGTAAGATCTTCATGTAGGTCTTAGTCGAATCTCGGTTTTCCCACGCCCCCTTATAAAATCGCGGAGATTCGGCATATCCTTCTCGACCGTGGTCGTCCAGGGGTTCGGGCTGTATTCAAAGACACGAAGCATGTTGTCAACGTCA
>JAFARV010000282.1 GCA_019245255.1 Acidobacteriaceae bacterium
CCAGCTATCCCAAAAGCGACCCGAATACACCGAATCAGATTCGGCATCGGCGATGGGATCAACTTATGGCCGAGTACAAAGGGAAAATCGATGTTGAGGCCGGTAAGAGCTTCGAAACGGACCATTACGACGCGCTGACTAAAGAGATCGATCCCAACGAGCGAACACTTTGCGGCCATGTTGACAAATCCAGCAGAGGACTCAAAGGGTGGCAGGATCCGTATGGACCGGCCGGTGCTGTGGAAGCAAAGGTCGCCGATGCCGCGATGATCCGAAATATGTCGTTTATAGCAGGGGCGGGGCACCCGTGTGGAGTTGAATTCCACGCCGCCCCGTTCTTGAGCAAGCACAAACGCTACGCCTGGCAACGCAGTGAACTGCGGGATCTGCTCGCAAACCCGTGGACGCAGTTCAGCGCCGCTTCGAGTGGCGATCACGCCGTCGCGGAGGGCGGCACACCGCGTGCATCGAAGTGACGCTGTGTACCGCTTGCCGACGGCTGTCGTGGACAGGTCCGCGGCCTTCTCAGTTGGGGGATGTTGTACGCGGACCTACAACTACGCTGCCTGTGCGACGCATCGGGCCGGGCAAACGGGTACAGCGGTGTGAGCGGCGGTCCGATAACGCTAGTCAGCGTTGGCTATCCGCTGTTTCCGGTTAGCCGCGACATCAGCGGAGGCGCCGAGCAGATTCTTTCCATCGTTGAGCACGCTCTCGTGCGGGCTGGCAACGAATCACTAGTGGTCGCTGCCGAAGGTTCGCGCGTTTCCGGAAAGTTGATCAGCACTCCCGGACCGGATACAGCGCAACTTACGGATGAAATGCGGACGCGGGCCCAGCAGATTACCGCGCGAACTCTTGAGACAGTACTCGCAAGATACTCCGTGGATTTGGTGCATTTCCACGGTTTGGATTTTCACGCCTACATTCCGCGGACGACAGTGCCTATGCTCGCCACCCTGCATCTTCCGCTGTCATGGTATCCGGATTCTATCTTCAACCTAAAGAATGTCCAGTTGAACTGTGTTTCCAGATCGCAGGCGGAAGGAACCGGTCTGCCGGTCGTGTTAAACGGTGTCGACACTTCCTGGTATAGGCCCGCTTCGGAAAAAGACGACTACTTGCTTTGGCTGGGACGCGTTTGTCCAGAGAAAGGCGTTGAGATTGCGTTGCGCGCCGCGCACGCGCTCGACATGCAGCTACTTGTTGCGGGTCCCGTGCACGCGTTTGAAAGCCATCGCAAGTATTTTGAGGAGTGTATCGCGCCGTTGCTTGACGGCAAACGGAGGCACATTGGCCCCGTCTCCGGACGTGAGAAGCGCGATCTATTAGCGCGCGCGCAGTGCTTACTCGTGCCTAGCCTGGTAGCGGAAACCAGTTCTCTAGTCGCAATGGAAGCTTTGAGCTCAGGGACTCCCGTGGTCGCGGCACGCTCGGGCGCTCTGCCGGAGGTCGTAGATGATGGGCGCACGGGCTTCATTGTCGATTCGGAACAGGACATGGCGGATGCTGTGCGGCGACTTGGAGAAATCAATCCCGAGATTTGCCGCCGGACAGCAGTAGCGCGCTTTGAGCAAAGCAGAATGATCAACGACTATATGAATCTGTATGAATCGCTGACGCGCCAGCCTACCGCTCGAGTCTGATTCTGCATCTCGGCATAAGTTCTGCGCCCCACGACAATTTATAGGGCTCATCCCCGCGAAGAAAATTCCATACCGAGTGGCCAGATTCATAGCTGGTGCGCAGCGACTCGTATAGGAGTTTACGGCCAAAACCGAACGATTCGTATTCCGGATCGAACGCACTCATATACGCAAATACCTCGTTGCGGTGAATGAAGGCGACGAGAATTGCCGCTATCTCGCCACTGAAACGGATAAGAAAATAACGTACCATTCCGTCCAGTGAAAGCCGGGCGACAATCTCACGTAAAAATGGAGCCAGCCTATGTACGGCGACCATTCCCGGCTCGCCGTGGGCGCGCCAGCGTCGAGTATGAAGCCGGATCAGGTGCTCAAGCAGTTCGGGATTCGGACCGTCTACGGCCTCAAACGCAATCTGTCCTGACTCCTCTGCCCGGGCTATGTATCTTCGCAGATTTCGACGCAAATCCGCCGAGCGTGCTGACCAAAATGACTCGAAGGTACCCCGTAACGGGATGATCGTACAAGGCACCTGATCGCTTGCCGCAGAGCCCGGTAGCTCTCGGAGGGGCGTGTCAGCCGCGAGGTCCTGCCAATCGCAAACCTGCCAGCCGGGCGTCCTCTGCAGGTGCTCTTGAAGTTGGGACAGAAACTCAGGCCCGCATGGGGCATCGATCAGCGGGTCGAGATAG
>JAFARV010000384.1 GCA_019245255.1 Acidobacteriaceae bacterium
TTCTCTACTGGGACGGCTGCCGGATGCCCGGAAGTTACTTCAACTCGAACGACGTTTGAGAAGAGCCTTAGCGATCGTCAGCCGCTGCATGTTGGTCGTGCCTTCGTAAATGCGTCCGATCTTTGCGTCGCGATAGAGCTTTTCGACGGGATAATCCTTGGTAAAACCAACGCCACCCAAGATTTCGACGGCCTTGGAGGCAACTTCTTCCGCAATTGTCGAGCAGAAGTACTTCGCCATAGCAGCTTCAGTGGTGAAAGGCTGTCCGGCGTCGCGAAGGCGCGCAGCGTTATAGACCATCAGCCGGGCTGCCTCGATCTTTGTGCCCATTTCGGCAATTTCAAACTGCACCCCTTGAAAATCGGCGATGGGCTGGCCGAATTGCTTCCGCTCGAGGGCATACTCGATGGCATGTGCAAGAGCGCCCTCGGCGAGACCGAGCATCTGAGCTCCGATTCCAATGCGCCCCTCGTTCAGAGTTTCAATCGCGATCTTGTAGCCCTTGCCAACCTCGCCCAGAACGGATTCTGCGGTGACCGGCACGCCTTCGAGCGCCAGTTCACAGGTCGACGAGGCGCGAATCCCGAGTTTGTCTTCCTTCTTGCCAACGCCGAAGCCGGGCGCATTCCTCTCGACGATGAAACAGGTAATGCCGCGATAACCTGAGCCGGGATCGATGGTCGCGAATATCAGGAATAGCTCGGCCTCTGCGGCGTTGGTGATCCATAACTTGCGGCCTGTCAAGCGGTATCCGGCGCCGTCGCGAACCGCTCTGGTAGTCAGGGCAAACGCATCCGATCCGGACTGCGGCTCAGAGAGTGCGTACGCTCCGAGGCTCGATTGAGCGAGTCGCCGCAAATATGCCGTCTTCTGATCGGCGGTGCCCCAGCGTCGAACGGCGTTGTTCACCAAGGTGTTCTGCACGTCAACTATCACAGATGCGGACGGATCCACTTTCGCCAGTTCCTCAACGGCCAATATGGATTGGAAGAAAGTGCCTCCCTGGCCGCCGTACTGGTCGTCGACATCGATCCCCATCAGCCCGAGTTCGAACATCTCGCGCAACAGATCAGGCCGGAACTTCGCATGCTCGTCCATCTCGCGCACTGCCGGCCGCAAGCGCTCCCCCGCAAACCGCCGAACGGAATCCTGAAAAAGCCGTTCCTCCTCGTTCAGCACGGTAAGGGCGCTGACCGCGGTTTCGATGGCTGCCGGCATGATAGGAACCATCGTATCGCCGGATGATATTTGCCCGCGATGTGACTCATCCGGTATGATCTGGGCAAAGTGGAAGGCTCAGGCGTCATCACGGAGCATACCGGAGCAGCGCGCAAACGTTCACCCGCCCGCAGTTGGACCATAGTTCCTTTCGGAACGGCTGCGCTGGTGTCGATCGGCATTCTGGTTTACGCGGTTACGAACTCGTTCGTCTGGGACGAGGGCTTTCACCTTGTCGCCGCTCAGCTGATCGCCCATGGGAAACGTCCCTACCTCGATTTCTGTTTTCCGCAGACGCCGTTGAATGCGTACTGGAATGCGGCATGGATGCGCCTGTTTGGGGAAAGGTGGCAAATCACCCACGTAGCTGCCGCATTGTTACTGATCGGGACATTGTTTCTGGTAGCGCGCTTTACCGTCGAATCTCTACCGATTTCGCGCTGGCGCGCCGGGTGTGCCACGATCGCGGTTTTGTTTGTAGGGGCAAGCATCACGGTCGTGAAGTTCGGGCCAATCGCTCAGGCGTATGCGATCTGTCTCTTTTGCTCATTCGCAGCATTCTTTTTCACCATCGAATGCGTCGAGAGAGGCACAGCTGTGCTTGCTGCGCCGGCGGGGATGCTAGCCGGTATCGCGGCGGGATCATCGCTTTTGAGCGCGCCCGTTGCACCTGTGCTTGCCGCATGGATTTTCTTCCGGAGCTCGCGCCGGTCGGCAGCGCTTGCGTGGTTCGTCGCCGGGGCGGCGGTCCCGATTCTGCCAATCGTGTGGCTGTTCGTCCAGGGCCCGCATCAAACCTGGTTCAACATCGTTGCATATCAGGCACTCTTCCGGCGAGTGGACTGGGATGGCGCGACACCTCACGATGTCGATGTTCTAACTACCTGGATCGACACCGGTCAGGCATTGATTGCGGCGATTCTGAGTGCGCTCGCCCTCCTGCTCATGCGTGGATCTGACTGGACCAGCCGCTTCCGCCAACGCTTTTCGCTCGCTGCTTGGATTGCCGCCGCGCTGATCGTGTATATTTCAACTGCGCATCCGACCTTCAGCCGCTACTACGTAGTTGCAATTCCATTCATCGCGGTTCTCACCGCCCCGGGCTTCTATTTCGCCGCGAGCCGAATTTTCCGGCAAGCACGCCCGCTCTGGCCAACGCTTGCTTTGTCGACGTTTCTGCTGCTGGCGCTGGCGCGCTTCCTGTTCAATGAACGTGACTCGGCTACGTGGCGGCGATATGAAGAGCTCGCACACAAAGTGGCAGCCGTCACTCCAAAGGGAGCCATTTTCTTTGCCGATGAACACCTTTACTTCCTGCTGCACATTGCTCCGCCGCCGGGAATGGAGTTTTCCTATTCGCACAAGCTCACACTTCCGCGTGCCGAGGAAGCGCGGCTACACATCATTTCTGAACCGGAACTGAAGCAAAATCTCGCGTCCGGCATCTACGCGTCCTTTGAGAGCTGCAACGACGATCGAGTCGACGATTGGAAAGTAGCGACGTTCTACAAACACCGGGCGGACATAGACGATTGTTCTGTATTCTGGGACTTTCAGCGCAAGCGGGGCGAGCCGGGTGCGCGACAGCCGCTTAAAGAACCCTAAAAAAGGGCTTGCGTCATATGCATAAACCGTGCATAATAATGCATATGAGAACGACGTTGATCATAGAGAATGACCTCTTGAATCGTGCGAAGGAACTCACCGGGATTGAGGAAAAGACCGCATTGGTACGCGCGGGGTTGGAAGCCCTGATCGCACGCGAAGCCGGTAAGCGGCTTGCCCTGCTTGGCGGCACGGAGCCAAAACTTACCCCCATTCCAAGACGGCGTAGCGCAAGCGTTTGATCATTCTCGCGGACACTTCCGTCTGGGTCGACCACTTCCGGGACGGCTGCCCGGAGTTAGCGCAGCGGCTGATAAAGGGTGAGATTCTGATGCACCCCTGGATCATTGGCGAACTGGCAATGGGAAACCTGCAGGGCCGGGAAACCGTGTTGTCTTTCCTAAGACTGCTCCCTTCGGTAGCTCCCGCAGGCGATGGAGAGGCAAGCCAATTGATTGAAAGTAAACGGCTTTGGGGACGCGGTCTGGGCTGGATCGACGTACATTTACTCGCCTCAGCGCTGCTCGCAAACTGCCGGCTGTGGACTTTCGACAAACGGCTGTGTAGCGCGGCCGGGGAACTTGGCCTGAATTGAGCCGGCGCGAAGCCTCACCTGCACCTGTCGCATCAAATAGACCGAAACGGTTGTAAAATAAGAGCAGCCACAAGTTTGTAAGGAGATTGAATGATTCAGCTAACTGAAACCGCCGTCAACAAGGTGAATGAAATCTTGAATATGCAGGAGCCGAAGCCGGCCGGATTGCGTATCGCCGTGGTCGGTGGCGGCTGCTCGGGATTTAGTTACTCTATGGCGTTCGAGAATTCACCTGGTCTGCTTGACAAGACCTACAAATTCGGCGACCTGAGGGTGTTCGTTGATCAGGCGAGCATGCTCTACCTGGATGGGGCGAGTGTCGATTACGTCGAGACGCTCGAAGGCTCGGGTTTCAAGTTCGAGAACCCACATGTAAAGTCGACATGTGGCTGCGGGAGCTCGTTCAGCGCGTAAGGCCGGGACCGCAGTAAGGCTTAGGACGGACCGCATGGGTTATTCCTGCGGTCCGTTTTGCTATTTGAGGCCCAAAAAGTGTTTCACCAACTTCTGACCGAGGCGTCAAATCCGGCATCGGCTGAAATCGATGCGCTGCCATCGTTCGAAATGCTCCGTGTCATGAATGAGGCGGATAAGCAGGTCGCGTTCGCGGTCGAAGAACAGCTGCCGGTAATCGCCAAAGCTGTGGATGGAATTGTAGGCAGAATCGAAGCCGGCGGGCGGCTCTTCTACACGGGTGCTGGAACGTCCGGGCGCCTGGGAGTTCTAGACGCGTCTGAATGTCCACCCACGTTCAACACTCCTCCGGAGCTGGTGCAGGCTTTGATCGCAGGCGGCGATTACGCTCTCCGCCGCTCGGTCGAGTT
>JAFARV010000523.1 GCA_019245255.1 Acidobacteriaceae bacterium
GAAGCCGGTAAACTGCGGATTCACCGCCAGGGCGCTTCCTCCGACGGCCGGCTGACCATGACATCCGGCGCACTGGTTGAAGTTGAACCTCGGACCGAGTCCGTTGTTACCGCCGGGGCTGTTGGACACCGACTCCACCGCCTGAAAGCGGATCAGGCCGTCCTGAAAGAACGCGGTAAAGCCGTTGGGATCGTTGTTCGGATCGATAAGTGTCGTGCCGGGACTGATCGAAATTCCATTCAATGTTCCCTTACGAACTCCACCTTGAACTCCTTGATCTTGTTGCGCCAATGCCGCTCCGGCAAAGATCGCTGCCGAAGCAATAACCATTGTTAACGTTGTAAGTTTAGCCACCATACGGCCCTCTCTCATGCCCTTCGGACCGGTGGAAAAGCTGCGTTTCCAGAACACTCTAATGCCTCCCCGTGCGTACGCACGTTCCTATGACCGTTGCTGAGTAATTGCGAGTTCTTTTAGAACACTGTTTTCGTAAACTTATCCGGTATTCCCTTCCAATAACCAGAGCTGTTTATACGTTGTAAGCCGGCGTCGTATTTGCATCGACACACTAATACCTGCTACCAACCGAGAGGAGACCTGCGTGGCAGCACACTAAGACCAACTAAGCCGGGCCCGCTGCATCGACGGAGATGACAGACAAGAATCTCCTCATCCACGGCTTATCTGGCTGTAATTTTGACGACTATGCGGCATTACAACCGATCCGTCCGGATGGCGCAATATCCTCCATAGGACAGTACTAACCGAATTTCGTCGGTTTATTGCGGTCTTGACGGCCCTGTGCTTCGCCAGAGGGCACTGTAATATGCCCACAGGTCGCGTATGCTCTCGAGGAACGGAAACCTTTGAGTAAACCCAAGCGCGCACATCCGCGCGATGTCGGCTACGCTGCGTTCGACTCCCGGCAGGATATCGGGCACTCCGGTAGGCAGGATACTCACTCCACTGAGCCGTGACAAGTGTGTGATGAGGTCAGAAACGGGACGTTCACGGCCGGTACCCAAATTCAAAATTCCCCCTCCACGTACCGCCGCGAGCGTCAGCCCTTGGGCGACATCGCGCACATCGATAAAGTCCCGGGTGCAATGCAGGTATCCCAACTCGAGAGTTCCTTTGCCTCCGTACTTGACTGCGGCAAATTGTGCGGCAGCACGCCCGGCTACGTGTCTTTCGCTTTGGCCTGGGCCGATGACATTGAATATGCGTAAGATTGCGACGGGTGTTCCCAACGCGTGTACCGCATCCAGTGCAGCTTCTTCTGCTAACACCTTGATCCGGCCATAGTCGCCGACGGGATGGCAGGGTCCTGATTCCCGTTGTGGAAATTCGGCCCCATTCGCCGTTCCATAGACAGCAGCAGACGAAGCGAGTACCAACTTTGCTTTCGAACGATTCGCTCTCTGCAAGGCATCGATGAGGTTTCTAATGGAGTCAATGTTGTTTGAGATCAGATCCGGGGCAGCGTCACCGCTGAGGCCGGATGCGAGGTGGACGAGAAAGTCGGGCTGAAAGCTCTCGACCGCTCCTTCGATAGCCGGCCGTTGCGTCACATCAGCCTGCATGTAGGAGTACCTTCCCGTCAACTCTTGCTTGAGTGGTTGCGGTAAAGGCGCCGGCATAATGCCGAGCGGTCCTGAAAGAGAGTGCGAAAAGCTATCGCGCAGAAACGGAGACCTTCCAAGGCCGAGAACAACGGCATCAGGATGCGATCGTAGCAGGTGGACGCAAAGATAGCGGCCGAGAAAACCTTGCGCGCCGGTTATGAGCCAGCGAGTTCCCACTTAGTCGCCAGCCGCTCGCGATCTGAGTTGGTGACCGAAGAACAATTGAGCTTGTGCTAACGCCGCCTCATCGTTCACGTCGATCCAAGTTGCGGCATGTTGAAAGGAAGCTACTAATTCCCCGCCATCGACTAGCCGGTTAACCAGTTCCGGAACGTCAGTACGGCAGTTAGTTGGGATGTGTTCGATTGCTTTCCGAGTTAGCACATAGAACCCACTCGAGATGGTCACCGCGATGTGAGGCTTCTCGCTATAGCCCAGCACTCGGCCGCCCTGTGTTTCTATACGGCCGAAGGGTATGCGGAAGGAAGCATTATGAGTAGCAATCGTCAGTGCTGCGCGGGTCCGCAGGTGGTATTGAACGAGCGCGCTGAGATCGATGTCGCAGAGATTGTCGACATTCACTACCAGCACGTTGCGATACTTCCCCGGGATGTGCCTGGCCGCGCCTATGGTCCCGAGGGGGTCCCGCTCACGTATGATTCGAACCGTGCTTCCGAATGCTGCTGCGGGGGAGCTCGCACGAGATTCGGTCCACACGCGCAGCTCTAATTCCGAATCGCTGATCGCAAGCCAGATATCTTTGATTCCACACTCACAAATACGGACGATGTTGTGGTCGAGCAGCGTAGTCCCGTTCACGGTGCGTAGGGCTTTGTGCGTACTGCATCCGCCCGCTCGCATCCTGCTTGACTTTCCGCCGGCCATGATGATTGCTACGCAATCCATCGACTTATCCGGCAACATAAAGCAGATCCTCTTGTTGTGGGAGGAACTGGGGGACCTTGACGCGCTGACCCGATGCATGACTTTGACGGGCTGCATCGATGACGAGTTGCGTAGCCAAAGCGTCTTGCGCATTGGAGTACAAACCAGTGGTATCTCCTGACTGAACCGCATGGAGGAACGCTTCCGTTTCAGTCAGGAAAATGTCTTCATCGCCATCCTCTGGCAGAGTACCGTCTACACTGTTGTGGGCAAGCCCGAAATTCCAACCTTCAAAGCGAATTGTGCCTTCGCGAGTAAAGATTTGCAGACCAATGGTCTTCGCTTGTGCCTGGCATGAAAAGACAAGGGTGGCAACGACGCCGGATTCGAACGTAAGTATGGTGGCGGCCCGCTCTGGTGTCTGGAAAGCAGCCTGCACCTCCGTCACTGGGCCGGCAAAGAAGCGGCTCAGGTCGATAGCATGGATTGCCTGATCATTGTACGGTCCGCCAGAAAGCGTTTCGACGTTCATCCAGGGCACTCTGTATGGCGCGCA
>JAFARV010000583.1 GCA_019245255.1 Acidobacteriaceae bacterium
GCGCAGCGCGCCAGTGAGAACGGTCTGCATCCCGTCAAACAGCTGAAACGCCCCTGCGATTGCCAGCAGTCCTGCCCCAAGCGCAAGTACTCGCGCATCGGTGGTGTAGATGCGGAGGATCGGTAGCGGCACGGAAAGAAACACGGCGGCCGTGGAAGACATGAACACACAGGAGATGGCTACGGCAATGAAGCCCGCTCTGCGCGCCACATGTGGTTCGCCGCGACCGATTGCGTGCCCGACGGCAACGGCAGCAGCGGAGGATATGCCAAGCGGAACCATGAACGTGACAGCCGCACAGTTCAGCGCAATCTGGTGAGCTGCGAGCGCGGCTTGGGTCAGACGGCCGGCAAGTACTCCGACGGTGCCGAACGCTCCAATTTCGAGCAGAATCTGCAGCGCCGCAGGAAAACCAATCCTCATAATAAGGCGGCAGCGCTTCAGATCGGGGCGCCGGAAGACACGTGCCAGCGGCGTGGCCGAGTTTCGTTCCAGTCGCCAGATGGAAACCGCAAGCACAATTGCCATATAGAGGCGGGCCAAGCATGTGGAGAGCGCCGACCCGACTACTCCTAACGCGGGGAAGCCCCAATGTCCCTGAATCAACAGCCAATTGAAAAACCAGTTAATGAGATTGGCGCTGATGAGCGCAAACATAACCGGGCGGACGTGACCGGTTCCCTGCAGGTAACGCCGTAGCGCGCCGTAAAGCAGCAGCGGAAGAGTGCTGAAGCTGAGAGTTCCTAGAAAAGCACCCGCGAGCCGGCTGACTTCGGGATCGATGCCAAGCGCGTAAAATACCGGGCGCATGAACCAGAACAGGGTCATTAAGGGCGCAGTGAGGAGGAGGGCCAGGTACAGACCCTGCACCAGCGAATGATGGCAATCGTCTTTGTTTCCCGCGCCCCAGGACTGGGACACGAGCGTGTCCAGACCGAGCAGAATACCCATGCCGAAAATCGCAAAAGAATAGAAGGTGCTGCTGCCGACACCAATGGCGCCGATAGCCGCCGGCCCGAGCTTTCCGACCATGATGGTATCGACAGTTGTCATGGCCATCCAGCCGAGTTCGGCGATAGCGACGGGCACGGCGAGCTTCAGCAGTTGCGAGACTTCGGACCAGCGGAAACCGGGTTCGCTGGAGCTACGCGGCATCTTACCAGGATCCCATCCGGCCGTAAATAAGACGCGCTTTCGACGCCGATAGCAGCATGCCGCTGAGACTTATATCCGGCAACGGCTACAGATATATAGACGATTGCTCCGTGTCCGGGTGATAATCGTCTTTAAACTTGAACGTAAGTTCGCCTGAGGAATGAGTCCACGCGCGACCCGCAGCCTCAGCATGCATTCCCCTCGCCGAGAATGCGGCGGAACGAGCGCTAGGAGCATCGGTGAGGTCAACCAACGAATTTCGATTTCTGATGTGCCCTCCGCATCACTTTGGTGTTGAGTATGTAATCAACCCCTGGATGCAGGGTCAAGTCAACGCCGCCGACCAGGAGCTTGCATGCCGGCAGTGGATGCAGTTTCACAGCTTTATGAGCAATTACGCGGACGTGGCGCTGATGCCGGCCGTGAGCGGGTTACCTGACCTGGTGTTCACCGCAAACGCGGCGTTGGTGTACAGGCAAGTTGCTGTCCTCAGCAGCTTCCGGTGCATGGAGCGGCAACCTGAGGCGCAGTACTACGCTGAGTGGTTATCGTCGGATGGTTTTCGCGTGGAGACTCTGCCTTCCGGGATTTTGTTCGAGGGCGCGGGTGACGCTTTGTTCGATCGCGGAAGCAACGCATTGCTGTGGTTTGGATACGGATTCCGATCCAGCGAGACCGCCGTACCGCACCTGAAGAGGTCACTTGACGTAGAAGTGCAAGAGCTGCGGCTGCGCGATCCGCGGTTCTATCATCTCGATACCTGCTTCTGTCCTTTGGAGGGTGGATACCTGCTCTACTATCCTGCAGCTTTTGATGGGCAAGCAAACGAGGTGATACAAGCTCGTGTTCCGGCGGACCGGAGACTGGTGGTCAGCGAAGAGGATGCCATTCACTTCGCATGCAATGCCGTCAACATCGGGAAGAAAATCATACTGAACTACGCCACGCGCGACCTGGCTGCACGCCTCACATCGCACGGCTTTGAACTGATCCAGACGCGCATGTCGGAGTTCATGAAGGCAGGCGGTTCGACAAAATGCCTGTCCCTCCGGCTCAATGAAGTCTGAGGCGAGCGGCGGTTGTTTTCAACGAAACGATCCGTGTGGACCGGACCCGATCGAGAACGAACTATCTCCAACGGTCGCCGGGTTTCAGGACGTAATGCGCGAACACGTAGCGCCAGGGGATTAGCGGAAGGAAAATAACAACCATCAGGACGGCCTTTATGTCCTCCGCTGCCGCTGCGTTGATCTGGTGCGCCGACCATAAAGGCATCGCAAACGCTATCAGGTATATTCCCTTCCAGATCAACTCGAATAGCAGTAGCGGCAACATTTGCACCGGATATCGAAATCCCAAGACCGCTGTCGTCCCAAGACCAGCCAGCAAAGCGAATCGCACCCCCTCCGCAATTGCGAGCCCATTTGTATGGTTGAGGACGACGGGCCAGACATACACCCCGAGGCCCAGTGCCAAGATGAGGTACGCAAGACGCAACGTGTACAGGCGGAACACTGAGATCTCAGGTGAAGCAGTTCGCGATCGCGCGTCACCAGACGGAACGGGCGACGCCACGACGGAACTCATATTTGACGCGTCCTGAACGTCCATTCGTTTGCCTCCTGACGACCTTTACAGAAACGGTTCGCGCAATGGTGCGATCCCAGAGAGCCCCCGAACGTCAGTCCAGAACCACTTCGCGAATGGGCGGAATCTCCAGTTCGCGCATGATGGTCCGCTTGCGGCGCGATTGTAGACGGTCGAGATACAGATAGATAACCGGCGTGATGTACAGCGTGAGCAATTGAGAAAGAATCAAGCCTCCCACCACTGCGAGACCGAGCGGACGGCGGGCCTCGCCACCGGCTCCGGTTCCGAAGGCGATGGGCAGAGTCCCAAGCAACGCTGCCATGGTAGTCATCATAATCGGGCGAAAGCGCTGTAGAGCACCTTCGAAGATGGCTTCTTCAGGCGGCCTGCCCTCTTTGCGCTGAGCGGCGAGCGCAAAGTCAATCATCATGATGGCGTTCTTCTTGACAATGCCGATGAGGAGCACAATCCCTACAAAGGAATACAGATTCAGGTCGTCGTGGAAGA
>JAFARV010000661.1 GCA_019245255.1 Acidobacteriaceae bacterium
GAGGCGGAAGAGAATGGCTCCTATATGGTCTTTCCACTAGGACCGGATCTGATTCTGTCGTGGGCCACCTGCAGCTTGAAGCAGAATCCCGCCGATCAGTCTAACCTCTACAGCTGCGAGCTCAAGCCCGGGTATCGTTTTCAGTAAAAATTCTGCGGTTGTACCGCAAATTTTACCGAGATAGGGCGGCAAAGTCTGGCACTATGGTATTTCACACCAAAATGTTTGACTGGTCGATAGATCCCCGATCCCAGCTTGCGTTTCTGTGTCTGGCCACGGCTTTCGTGTTCTGGAACAACGACGTGCTGTTCTTTCTGTTCTGCATTCTCGCGTTCTGTACACGCGTTTGCGGCCTCATCGACTGAGGTTCCTGCCGGCTCCCGCCTGGCGCGCCCGCTCGGGCGCAATCGGGGACTCTCTGTAATGATTCAGTAAGTCCTCGGGCCCGCCATAAATCGCAATACACCCGGCGTCCCGGAGTTGTTGCTCCGGAAATCCTCCGCAAAGCACCCCGACAACGGCCAGTTGAGCGCGTTTAGCGGCTTCCGCATCGTGTGGGCTGTCTCCCACCACCATCACCTCTTCTCGTTCTATTCCCTCGCCTAACCGGTCCAGCGCCGCTTCAAAGATATCCGGATGCGGTTTCGACCGTTTCGCATCCGCCGATGACGTTTCGACTTGAACCAAGTCCTCGATGCCCGCGATGCGCTCGTAATGCTCCAGTTCATCGCCTCTGGCTGACGATGCGAGCGCGATTTTTTGTCCGTTTTTCCCAATTTCTTCAAACAGCGCACGCACGCCAGGGAATGGCTTTACCTTAGGTAAGTACTTATCCTTGAATAACTTAGACCGATATTCCTCGATTTCTTTTTGCATCGAATCGAGTTCTCGTTTGGTAAGGAAGACGGGCAGCAGCTGATCCCCGCCCTTGCCAATCTGGCTCCGGATCTGGTCGAACGGAACATCGTGCCCGAAGTGTCGCAGCGCCTCCCGCCAGGCTTGAGCATGCAGATCGACCGAGTCCAGCAGGGTGCCGTCGATATCGAAAATAATTGCTTTCGGCATTTCGTTCGGTAATGCGATCCCGAGTAGGAAAGTAGTGTTTCGTCCGTATGTTGCGTCACATTGGCGAGATGGCAGCCACAGCGACGCCCAGCCCGCTAATTACCGTTCCCGACGAAGTAAAGTCAGCAAAGCTGGCAGGACTGCGTTATTTCATCCCCAAAGGCCATGGAATCCAGCGGAAGCCCGCCGGCGAGGGGTTCACATACCTCGGGCCGGACGGCGAGCCCGTCAGCGACGAAGACACGCTGGCACGCATTAAGTCGCTAGTGATTCCTCCGGCCTGGACCTCCGTCTGGATCAGCCCGCAGGCGAATACCCACATCCAGGCTGTCGGGCGCGATGCCAAGGGCCGCAAACAGTACCGCTATCATCCCGAGTACCGCAAGGTGCGCGATCTCATCAAGTTCGACCGGATGCGGGCGTTTGGACGGGCTCTCCCCCGAATCCGGCGCGCGATGGGACGCGATCTTAGTCTCAAGGGCATGCCGAAGCGAAAGGTGCTGGGAGCAACAGTTAAGCTGCTCGAAACGACATACATTCGCATCGGCAACGAGGAGTACGCCGAAGAAAATAACTCATTCGGTCTGACGACCTTGCAGAACCGGCACGTGGAGGTTCTCGGCCACACGCTTAAGTTCAAGTTCCGCGGTAAGAGCGGCCAGCACCACGAGATAAAGGTTCGGGACCGGAGGCTGGCGCAGATCGTCCGCAGCTGCAAGGACATTCCGGGCAGTTCGCTGTTTGAATACCTCGATGAAGAGGGCAAGCCGCAGACGATCGATTCAGGCGATGTCAACGACTACTTCCGCGAGATCAGCGGCGGCGACTTCACGGCCAAAGACTTCCGAACCTGGGGCGGAACCTGTCTCGCCGTGAGCTGTCTCCTCGCGAGGTGCGCTGCTACAGAGGAGGACAAGGCGACAAAGGCAGCTATGGTCGAAGTGGTAAAGGAAGTCGCAGCAAAGCTTGGCAACAAGCCTGCGACTTGCAAGAAATACTACATTCATCCATCTGTGTTGCAGTGCTATGAAGCTGGTCACTTGCGGGAACTCGCGGACAAATACCGCGAGGGCCAGCCGGAGCAGTTTTACGAACGTGTAGTTCTCAGTCTTTTGAGCCCGCTGAAACGCGCTCGCGCCAAAGCCGCTTAAGCTGCTGCCGCCTGGACCTTGACGGCTTGAACCTCGATTTCGATCTTTACATCGTCGCCCACCAGAACCCCGCCGGCCTCTAGCGGTGCAGTCCAAGTCAGACCGAAATCCTTGCGATTCACCTTGCCGCGAACGGAAGCGCCAACTCGCGTATTGCCCCACGGATCCTTGCCCTCGGGGCCCACTTCATCAACCGTGAGCACCACTTCTTTCGTAACGCCGTGCAATGTAAGGTCGCCGGTGACGCGGAAGCCATCGCCGGATTTTTCTATCTTCCGGCTGACGAAACGCATCGTCGGGTATTTCTCGACTTCAAAGAAATCGACCGATCGCAAGTGTGCATCCCGTTTCTCGTCAAATGTGTTGATGGTATTTAGGTCTATATCGGCTTCGGCTTTCGACTGGTTCAAGTTGTCCGGATCGAACTCGATCGTTCCTTTCACACCCGAAAAAGCGCCCCGCACATTGCTGATCATCATGTGGCGGATGCTGAACTGCACGCTCGAATGAGCGGGGTCAATCTGATAAACGCTCTTCATTTATGTCGTGACTCCTGATTTCAGTGAGATGCGCCCTTCCGCGCTAAAGACGCAGGTAACGCTTCCCATATCACAGCATCACCCGAACGGAGGACGAATGGGAAACACAAGTCCCGAAGTGGTTGTCGTCACCGGAGCATCGGCCGGCGTCGGCCGTGCCATCGTTCGTGAATTCGCGAAACATCAAGCGTGGATGGGATTGATCGCAAGAGACCATGATCGTTTGAACGCGGCCAAAAACGAAGTGGAAGAACAAGGCGGCCGCGCTTTGACTTTTCCAATTGATGTCGCAAATGCAGAAGATGTCGACCGAGCCGCAGAACAGGTGCAGCGGGAATTCGGACACATCGATATCTGGATTAACGTTGCGATGACTACGGTATTCGCTCCCTTCAAAGACATCACTCCCGAAGAGTTCAAACGCGCGACCGAGGTCACGTACCTTGGGTTTGTCTATGGAACGATGTCCGCGCTGAAGCGGATGCTGCCACGCGATCAGGGAACAATTGTGCAGATCGGGTCCGCATTGGCCTATCGATCCATTCCGCTGCAATCGGCCTATTGCGGAGCAAAACACGCTATTGTCGGGTTCACGGATTCCATTCGCACCGAGCTGATTCATGACAAAAGCAACGTGCACATAACGGCGGTCCATCTTCCGGCCATGAACACGCCTCAGTTCAACTGGTGCCGCACCAAACTGCCCCGCCATCCCCAGCCGGTCCCTCCCATTTTTGAACCCGAAGTCGCTGCCGAGGCCGTCTATTTTGCTGCGCATCATCGCCGGCGCGAAATCTTCGTCGGCTGGCCCACAGCGAAAGCAATTTACGGGCAGGACATTGCTCCCGGTTTCGCTGATCGCTACCTCGGGAAAAACGGTTATGACGCGCAGCAGACGTCGGAGCCTGTAGCTCCTAATCGTCCCGATAACCTGTTTCAGCCCGTTCCCGGCGATTACGCCGCACACGGCAGTTTCACCAAAGAGTCGAAAGACTTCAGCCTGCAGATGTGGATGACGCTTAACCGCAAACCGCTGGGCATCGCCGCTGCAGCGACGTTGATCGGTGCCGGAACCCTGCTCTGGAAGAGGAACAACGCGGTCTAAAGCAAGCTGTGTCGATCAACTTGTGGCAAGCGCGACAGCCATTTCTGCCAACTCGATATCTTCAACCTGAGGCAACCCGCTCACGGCGATGGCTCCCACAACTTTGCCCCCGCGAAAAACAGGTATGCCGCCGCCCCAACCCGTAAAGCGCGGATCGCCGAAGTAGCCGATATCGAAGCCTTTCTCGGGATTGCGTGCCGCGTTGCCGATTTCCTTGCTCGGCTTGCGTTCACGCGCGGCACTGTATGCTTTGTTCATTGCGATTGTGATCGAAGAGAGCGGGGCGCCGTCCATGCGGGCAAATGCGATTAGATCGCCATGAGAATCGCAGACTGCGATCACGCCCGCTTTGCCGCGTTTCGAAATCTCCTGGACAAGCGCGTCGATTGCCCGCCGCGCCTCTGCGTATTCAAGTACATCTTCTGTGATCATCGTTGCTGAGGTTTAAGATATCTTGGTTCAACATATGGCATCATCTATCGCGAGATTTACCCGCCGCGATTTTGGCCGCGCGGTTGGCACAGGGTTGTCACTTTCTTTGGGAAGCCGCGCCCTGTCGTCACCTCGGCAATCGGCCGACGAAGGCCGTCGTATCGGATATGCAATCGTCGGCCTGGGCAGGATCTCTTTAGGTCACTTCATGCCGGCGTGCAAAATGTCGAAGTATTCGAAAGTGATAGCACTCGTCAGCGGCCATCGCGACAAAGCTGAGAAAACTGCCGCCGAGTACGGTGTCTCGACCGGCAACATCTTTAATTACCAGAACTACGAGGAAATAGCCGGACACAAAGATATCGACGCCGTTTATATTGCCCTTCCGAATAGCATGCACGCCGAGTACACCATTCGCGCAGCAAAAGCCGGAAAACACGTCCTGTGTGAAAAACCGATGTGTACTTCCGTACGTGAGGCCGAATCAATGATTGAAGCATGCAAAACCGCTGACAAAAAACTGATGATCGCTTACCGCTGCCAGTACGAACCCACAAATCTGCATGCCGTTCAGCTCATTGGGGACGGCAAACTGGGCAAGATTCAAGTAATCGAGAGCGCCAATGGATTCAACATCCATCCACACGAATGGCGCCTCGACAAAAAGCTGGCCGGCGGTGGCCCACTCATGGATGTTGGCATTTATTCGTTGAACGCATGCCGTTATCTGACCGGTGAGGAGCCGGTGCATGTAGAAGGCTATTCATCGGTTGTCGATCATGACGGCCGCTTCGAACAGGTGGAAGAGAACCTCTCCTGGACGATGACGTTTCCGTCCGGAGCGGTTGCCGCTTGTACGACGACATACGGTGCAAACACGGGCGGCTGGTGCCGGGTACACGGATCGAAAGGATCGCTGACCTTGGACCCTGCGTTCGCATATCAAGGGATCCACCTGACCACCGACATTCGAGGCGAGCCGCCCGTTGACGACCCTGAGCAAGCAAAAGACCCCGCACAGTTTGCGACGGAAGCCGACGAGTTTGCTCAGGACATCCTGCAAAATCGGTCTGTCAAAGCGAGCGGTGAAGAAGGGCTGCGGGATATGAAGTGGATGGACGCCATCTACAAGAGCGCTGGGATTACGACGGCGTGACCTTGCGACTCACATCACGTGCGAAGGTTTCATTCAATTTCCAAAGATTGGTCGCGACCTCTGTGATGTCGTGAGCCGCCCGCTCGAACGGCTGACCAAGAGCTCTCAGGCGGTCTTCCATACCGAGCACCGGTGCTGTGATCTGTTCCAGCCGGTTTCTCAGCTCCGCCATTGATTGTTCGTGCGCCGCCTGCATCTCCGAGATCACTTGTGATGTTGCAGCGGGCAGCGTGTCACCTGCCGCCGCGAGATCGCTTGCCGCTTTTTGAAGAACACCCGTTGCTTCACGCACAAAATCGCGATACGTCGACAGCATGTACTCCATCGTTTTCTGCTGCTCGACCGCTTGCTTTTGATACGTCTCGACGGAAGAATAGAACCTGCGCATCTCGTCTTCGAAGCCGGTCCAGCGGCCAAGCGATTCTGCGAATTTTTGGACTTCAGTTCCAAGCGTTGACTGCGCACGAACGAGCGCCTGATCAGATGCTTCGATGCCGTGCGAGAACTGCTGCATGGCGCGCGAGAAGATCTCGCTCGCCTCTTTAGCGTCCGAGATGGCCCCGACAAACTTTCGCGTATTGTCTTCGATGACCTCCGATGCATCCGTAACACGCGCAGCATTCTGGAGTGTTTGTGTCGCCCACTGCGCGGCGCGCTGCGCAACAGTTGGATAGAGCTTCGGGATCCAGACCGTCGTCGTTTTGCGTCGGATCTGGAGAAAGCACGGGCTCCGCACCGTGACTTTAAAGCGAACGAAAACAGCTGTGCCCGCGAGCGATAAAACCAATCCCCAGAGAACCGGCGGCAGCGCACCGTAGAGTGCATGCCCCGCTCCAAAATCTTGATAGCTCAGCCGTGACAGCCCGAACAAAGTTCCAAGGGCGCCGAAACCCAGCATGAGTAATGGCTGCAGCCCCAGGCGTTCGGAAGGTCGTCCAATATCCTGCAGCGTTTCGCTGATCAATTCAGGTGTTTCGAGCAAGCTTTCGTCGCATCCGGCGACAAATATCGTCTTCAAATGTATTTGAATCGCGGCTGGCGGCATAGCCCGGCGTTGATCCTGAAATTTTGCTTGAACGATTTCGTCGAAGAACTGCGACGGATCGGCGGCCACATCTCGCCCGCTCAAACGCTGCCGGTCACGCCATAGTTGTTGCCTCCGAAGTAGCTCGACACAGTTGTCGAGAGCATCAACTGAATCGCGCACAAATGCGAGCCAGGCTATTTCCTTTCGCAGCCAGACCACCCAGATGACAAACCACGCGACCAGCATCAGGACGAACGATAAAGCAAGCAGGTTGGTGGGGAAAAATGTGCCGAGATTCAAAACCTAAACCCGCCGCGCCAATTCGCCCTTCTCCCGAACCCGCCACTGCTCCCCGGCTTGTTCCACCACTGCGGGACTGACGAGAAGAAAAGGGATACCAGTCGCGCCATCTTCAAACTCCGGCACCTCGAACAATTGGGCAAGACCCTCACTGCGCAAATAGCCCTCCTGCAGCTTTAGCCCGGGTTCAGGCACGACATAGGATCTGCCGGAATCTTCGATGAGATGATAAATTCCCCCTTCCTTCACTGCAAACTTGGGATCGCCTCCGGAACGCCAGATCTCGTCGACATTTGCAGCTCCGAAACTCATGGGCCGGTACTTGCGAGACCACTTCTGGGGCTGTTCATTGTAGGTCTCGACTAACTCCCGTTCGAATGGTGCGAGAGCACGGGAGACGCTCGCGGCAGTCCGGCCAGGCATTCGCGGGGCGGATTCGATAACGGGAGGTACTTCTCGATGGGACTTTCCCGATCGCGTGACCGAACCTTCCAGTGACCTGAGTAACTCGGACGAGATAGGCTCCCGCTTCGC
This sequence comes from Acidobacteriaceae bacterium, assembly GCA_019245255.1. Taxonomy (GTDB): domain Bacteria; phylum Acidobacteriota; class Terriglobia; order Bryobacterales; family Bryobacteraceae; genus Bog-105. The sequence continues at coordinate 7,310 of JAFARV010000661.1, forward strand.
AAGCTGAGCAATTTGGGCGCAAAGCAGCGCGTACGTGGGGTCGCCCGATTTCAGGCGGTGCGCACATTTTCGAAGTTTGCCGCGCAGCTCACGATCCTGCTCGATTGCTTCTTCAAGGTATCTCCGCAGCGCGGCGCGCAGCTGTTCATCCTGCATGTGAAATCCCGCGCTCACCTGCCTGACTTGGTAGCCGAACTACGGTCCGCATCCTTCACGATCCCGATGAGGAGCGCCTGGAGACCCTTGATAAACGGTGGAATCAACTCAATCTGGTCGGATGTCTGGCTCCGCTGATCGGCCATGAACTGGCGGACGCGTTCGAGCGCACGCGTGAATAAAGCGTCCGAGGGCAGGTCCAGCCGGGGATAACCGATGCTCTCTGCCG
>JAFARV010000961.1 GCA_019245255.1 Acidobacteriaceae bacterium
TGACTGTCTTTTTCGAGGACACTCGGAAGAATGTCTGTTTGTGCGACTAAAGCGTTCGAAAGCGAACAGCTTTGGGACACGGTAGGCTACGCGACTTTCATCAATTCAAATAACGGCAACATTGACTCGATCTCTCATGCTGCGGAGTTTTGCGATCAACCGACTCGGTCGTGGCTACAGTTATCGAACAAGCATGATGGCAGCATGTACACTCTCTGACTTTTGGTGCGGCGTGCTCAACTAGACTCGTGGCGAAAATACTGTTCGCAGTCTCCAGCCTATTCCTCTGTCTAGGCGCGCAAGCGCAAAATTCGGTGGTATTGCACGTGGATGCGTCTGCCACGAGCGGGCCTGTCGCACCGTTCTGGAACTACTTCGGGTACGACGAACCGAACGCGACTTACACCGGGAACGGGCGCAAACTAATGGCCGAGCTCGCTGCATCCAGTCAGGTGCCCGTCCACATCCGTGCCCATAACCTCTTAACAACCGGGCCAGGCAGCTATGGTCTGAAATGGGGATCGACGAATGCCTACAGGGAGGACGCAAATGGCAAACCGCTCTATGACTGGACCATAGTCGATAAAATAATCGAGGCCTACGTCAAGGCCAGCGCAATACCGGTCGTTGAGATCGGCTTCATGCCGGAAGCCCTTTCTTCAAAGCCCGATCCATACACACCAAATTGGCAGACGCCTGATGATTTCAAACACTATTTTGTTGGCTGGACCTATCCTCCGCGCGACTACGATAAATGGGGAGACCTGATTTACGCTTGGGTCAATCACGAAGTGGAGCGATTCAGCAAGGCGGAAGTAAACAAGTGGGACTGGGAGGTTTGGAATGAGCCTGATATCCCTTACTGGCACGGTACACCCGCCGAGTACGACCAACTGTACGACTACACGGCTGCCGCTCTGAAACGAGCACTGCCGTCTGCACGCATCGGAGGTCCGGCTTCCACCTCACCGCGGAATCCAAAGGCCGCCACGTTCCTTCGTCAGTTCCTGGAACACTGCGCATCGGGGAAGAACTATGCCACTCAGCAGATCGGGGCTCCCCTCGACTTCATCAGCTTTCATGCGAAGGGCAGGCCCGAGATTGTCAGCGGGCATGTCCGCATGGGTCTGGCAAAGCAAATGGAAGACATTTCCGACGGACTGAACATTGTTCGCTCCTTTTCGCAATTTCGTGACCTGCCGGTCATCATCAGCGAATGGGATCCGGAAGGCTGTGGCGCCTGCTCGTCTGCGCAGAATCCGGCAAATGCCTATCGTAACGGCGTTTTGTATCCAGCCTATGTTGCCGCTGCCAGCAAGGCAACTCTGCAGATAGCAACCCGAGAGCACGCAAACCTTGCCGGCGCGCTTACATGGGCATTCGAGTACGAGGGTCAGCCCGACTTTGCGGGCTTTCGCGATCTGGCGACAAATGGAATCGACAAACCCGTTCTGAATGTCTTTCGAATGCTGGGTCTGATGCACGGCGGCTGGGTGAAGGTCGACGGCGAATCCGGCACCGTCGGTGCTCTGGCATCGCAATCGGTGTCGGGTCTTGCGGTTATGGTATGGAACTATCAGGATGACGATGTCCCCGCAGCGGCCGCAGACGTGAAACTGGTCGTTACCGGACTTCCGGACAATGCGAAGCGGGCGCTAGTAACCCAGTTCCGGATTGACGATCACCACAGCAACGCGTACACGGTCTGGAAGGAAATGGGATCTCCACAGGCGCCTACCCCGGCGCAGCAATCGATTCTCGAAGCTGCTGGTCAGCTCCAGATGCTGGAGTCCCCGCGCTGGGTTGAAAGCACAAAGGCGGGAGTGAACCTGGATTTCGATCTGCCCCTTCCAGGTGTTTCTCTGATACTCCTAAGCTGGTGAGAAGATTCGGCGTACAGGCAACTATGTCACTAGCGCATGTTGTCTCTGTTTGTAGCCAGGTCGTGCATCGTCGCTGCACTTGCGGCTGCGGTGCTGCACGCTCAAACTCAGGCTGGGCAATCCGATTTTGCCAGGGCATATGCCTCCCTTTCGGCCAAGGACTACGATTCCGCTGTCGCTTCGTTCCGAAAGGGGCTCTTGCTGGATCCGACCAATGCCCCGGTCCACAAGGACCTCGCCTACACCTTACTCAAGATGGGCGAAAATTCAGAGGCCCGCGACGAATTCGAAAAGTCTCTTAAGATCAACTCCCATGATGAGACTGCCGCGCTCGAATTTGCTTTTCTCGCGTACGAAACCGGCAAACCCATCGAAGCACGCCGCATGTTCGACCGTTTGCGGAAGCAGGCCTCGGCGGCAACTCGCGGGAAAGCGGAACAGGCCTTTCAGAATATAGATCGCCCCCTCGCGGATGGCATCGCACGTTGGAAGCAGGCGCTTGCACGTTCGACGAATCCGATGGACATCTCGACTTTCAGCGCCCATTGGGAGCTTGCCCGTACGGCCGAACTGCGCGATGATCTACCGCTCGCCGGTGAACAATACGAGATCTGCCGAACACTAAAACCTCAACTGAGTGAGGTCCTGCTAATACTTGCGCGAGTGTGGCGACAGCTGAATCGAGTCGAAGACGCCAAAGCAGCGGTTCTGGCCGCATCACGCCAAACGAACCCAAGGACGGCTGAACAGGGGCTTGAACAATGGGGTACACGGTATCCGTACCCATACGAATTCGTCAATGCCATTGCGGTCGACCCGCAAAACGTCGCTCTGCGGCGTGAGCTTGCCTATCTCTATCTCGCCATGAGCAAGCAATCCGAGGCAGTAGAGCAGTTTGAGAAGATCCTCGCCATCGATCCGAATGACCGGCTTTCCCAGAATCAGCTCGAGCTATTGAAGCACCCGCACAAAACCGCCTCCAGTCCCCCACCTGCCATCGCGACGGGAGCTTCGAGCGCCAATACCAAGCAGATGGGTATCAAAAGCCTCAACTTGGGTTACGCACGTGATGCCATCAAGTACCTCCGGAAAGCGCATGACGAAGATCCCGACGACCAGGAAGTCATGTTGAAGCTCGGCTGGGCATACAACTACGCGAAAGACGACCAGGAGGCGCTGCAATGGTTCGATCGCGTTCGCCACAGTTCGAA
>JAFARV010000978.1 GCA_019245255.1 Acidobacteriaceae bacterium
GAAAAAGAAACATTTCTGTAACTCACTTTCACCGCTAGCTGTAGGATATCTGTTGCGGGTGGAAGCAAGGCTTTCAGAATTCTTGAAAGCCTGCTCACCACCCATGTTTTGTCACGAGACAAATCGCTGCATTGGCGCTACGTCTCCGCAAATCCACGGTCTGAGGCCCGGTCAGGTCGCAAACGCCATCAGCGGCAAAATCTAAATGAGGCGTTATTGGTCGGTCTCAACCCGAACGGAGTCGAAGTAAATGGGACCAGGTGAGCCTCCATTGCGAACTAGGTGTACTCGCATGGATCCTGTCTCAGTGGCGACAAACTGCGATGAGACTTCTTGCCACTCGCCGCCGGGGCTCACGTCAGGACTTTGTGCGTAGTTAGCGCCCTCAGTGTCATGTAGTGACAAATGTCCGGAAGCGCCCGAATTGTCCGCAGCACCGGCAACCAACACCGAGACGACATAGGTCTTACCTGGGATAAGACCTCCAACATCTTGGAATACGAGTCCGGGCTGATCTAGTTCCAAGCTCTGAGCCCCATCGGCTGAGAAGTCTGAAGTGTGGGGCGTAAAGCCTGGTTCAGGTGAAAACGGTGTCCAAGAAATCAGCCCGGACTCAAACGTGCCATTCGCGGGTGCGAAGCTGCCATCATCGAAAAATCTGGTAAACGTGAATCCGCCGTTTGGGCCGGTGTAAAACAGAAGCGGCAAATCAGTGGGGGTGTGAGTTCGGTCTGAAGAAAAGGCATAAGGAAGGATTATGGGCGCTGTGGAAGTCGAAAAATTATAGGTAGTTTTGACTCCAGCATTAAGATTCCCGTCGAATTCGAGGATGTTCACCAACTTTTTGCTATCTGTTCCCTGCCACACAACGGCCATACGCCCAGCAATGACTGAAAGGGTGGGGCCCTGATTGGTGAGTTCGGAAAGCACTGGCCCAAACTCCCAGGCTGTGCCATTCCACTTCAGTAATCGGATTTGGTCAGTTTGATTCCATGCGGAGGTGCCACCGACAAAAGCGATATAGTCTGTACCGGCAAATCTCACCGCATACGGGCTCCCTTTTGCGAAGGCGGGAAGCGTCCGGTGTGTGGACCACGTGACACCATCCGGTGATTCAAGGGTGTTAATTTGACCATCCTCTTGCGACGCAAAGGTAAGCAGGAGCTTATTTCCGCAGGCACAGAGATTGGGTTTTAGTTTGGTTTTGTACGGCAATGTAACTTTCTCAGAAAACGTTCGCCCGGAATCTTGAGTCGACGTAATATTGATAAAGTCGTTGTTTACGCCGGCATAAGCTAAGTAGATGAGATCGTGGAATGTGGCAAGTGCTATGCCCGTCGTAGTGCTATCCCATCTTCCGCCATTCGTACTAGGCAACAACCAACGATAGGCGCCTCCGGCCTGTCCAAATGCAACAGGGTACTCTGGCCAGTATTGTGATGAGGCATAAAAGATCTGACCACGCCAGATAGTGGCGGAGGGAGGTGTAGCGGAGAACTCCATAAATGACATGGTTGGAGGTGAAGGCAACTGTGGCCCGACCGAAAAAGGAAGATCAACTCGCAGCGGGTCGCCCTCATAAAAAACTCGCTCCATCGCTCCACCGGGGGCGGCGATTGAGAGCAAGTCACCGCGCGACAATCCATGCACGTAGTATGTGCCGTCGCTAAAAATCTGTTCGCCGACCAGTTGGTGACCATCTACGGCAAATTGAGCTCCAGCGTGGGGATACACTGTGACTAGAGCAACATTGCTATCCGTTTGAGCATTGACGATCAGGGCACAGCAAGCTGCTGCAACTAGAATCAATAGGCTTGGTTTCAGAACTTCACGTTTGGAGTGCAAACAAACGCGGCATAGCCAATCCAGCCAAATATTTAAGAGTGTTTTCGTGACGTACATTAGCGTCATAGGTATAGGTTGCATACCAGCATTGTCGAGCCAAGAGCGTAGGACACGCAAAGGTTAAAGTCGGTCACACACGGCTATTTTTGGCTAGCTCTTGTGGGAATTCCGAAGTATTGTTAGCTCGGCTAGACTCAAGGGGATGGCCATCGATCCGAGAAGTATCCTTCCGCCCAAGCCAAGACTTTTTTTGGGAAGATCGAGCGACCTGGACATTTTGAGGACTCGTCTGATTCCTGCTCCTACAAAGGTAACTATTGACCGAGAGAAGTTCGAACTTATTAGGAAGAAGCGCTCTTACTCTTACGCGAAGCTGGGCGCCCAAGTTAAAAGAATCCAACCAAACGTGAAGATGTCGGTATCGAAGCTCAAAGAGCTTGGCAGCGTTAACCCGAATATAAACAGGACGCTGGTTCACGAGGATGCCAGAGTTCTCGCCACCGCTCTTGGTTGCGATTTGCAGGATCTCTCGATGGAACCCGTTGAGGCAAAAGACAACATCGAAGCAATCATGGCAGTGTTCGGCCTTCCAGGATTTGGAAAAACGACTCTGATAAGAACACTCGCGCACCGCTCGGAGTTCAATGAGCGCTACCCGCTCATACTTTCGGCCGCGCTGGGACGGGAGGCGGCTTGTTTCCCGACATTGCAGGAATGGTGTAGCAGGTTTAAGTGCGACCTTAGCGGTGTGGACGGTAAAACCGACGAAGAAAAGTCCTCAAAGGCCAGAGATAGATTGATCCCACACCTCATGCCTCTCCGTCTGTTGGTCCTCATAGACGATGCCTGGACGGCGGCTCAGGTGCAATTGCTCAATGTTGGGAGCCAATACTCTTCGACGGTGGTGACTACGCGGATCCATGCCGTCGCGGCTGCGATTGACCCTTCCTTTCACTCCTTGCAAAGATTTTCGGAAGGAGAAGGTTTGCAATTGCTGGAGTACCTCGTTAAAGACGGCCGTATACAAAAAGAAAGAGCCAGTGCGGGGGAGTTGGTGGAGAACTTAGAAGGGCATCCTCTTGGAATCGAAGTCGCTGCACGGTTTCTGCAGAACCAAACTGAGACGGCCGTGAAGTCCTTGCTAAACAATTTGGCAAACACGGTCCTTTCACAACCGCTTCCACATACCTATGACAATCCTAACCTGCCCCGAGCTTCGAGCAACGAAGATCATGCATCTCCCACCGTTAACGCTGTCTTTAAGTTGACTACAGATACACTGCCAGTCAATGTACGCCGCTGTTTTGCATATCTTGGGCTAATGCCGCCGGAGCCGCACCAGTTTCCCTCAACACGGATCTCTGACGTTTGGGAGAGCTTAAAGGTCGACGTATCCACCACGATTCGGATGCTGCTGGATAGAGGACTGCTGATACGTGAGAGTCGTGACGAGTACTCGATTCACTCTCTTCTAAAAGCACATGCCTTCGTCGTGCTTAATGAGCTAAAAGCGATCCCCGAGGCGGTTCGAGCATACCAGATCGCTTTCGATAAACATATGAATTGAGCGATTCGATGGCAAGGTCATTTTTCGATAAGTTCGATCGGATCTGGCCGGAAATCGATTCCGTCTGGCAAATTGCCTGGCGAGCCTACAGCACCGATCGCGACCCGAAGCTTGCGGAAGATCTTGTCTCTATTTTCAAGAAGTATATCTACTGGGTCGACGTCAACCACCAAGCGGCCTGGAGCAATGTCATCAGGAAATTAGACCATTTCCTGGTTGGGATCTCACTAAGGGTGTGGGCTTGCGAGTTGGAAGCAGGCGCTTTTTATTCGCTCGGTCGATATCAAGAAGCAATTGATGTTCTCAAAACACATTTGCTGCCATTGTTGCTGGAAGATGAGCAAACAAATCTTGCGAAGCTTGTTCAAACTTATAGTAATTTAGCATTGTTTCATCTCGACTGGGGTCAACCTGCGAACGCGGTGGAGTGGATCGATAAGGCGGTAAGGCTGACCGAGGGTGTCGAAAATATCAGCGTCGAGTCCAGGAAAAACCTTCTGCTCGCGATGGCAAGGTACTCGGAGAGCCAGAATTGCCAGGGACACGCGGAGGACGCATTCGAAGGAATCATAGCTCTCGAACGCTTGAATCTGGACAGAAGCGACACCGACGGCTTGATTCCGGCTTTGCTTCTCAGGATGGCTATTACGGCGAAAGCCGAAGGTCGCGAAGTTGAGGCATCTCGGTTCATAGATCGTCTACAGGCGTTCCTCGCTGCTTCTCCTGACACGATCGACATGAAGATTCTCACAGCACGTCTACATGAGTTTCGAGGCAATTATTGTGAGGCTCGCGCGACACTCGGCGCCGCTGTTGACCGGTCCATAGAGGTCTATGGGAGTAAGCATTGGAAGACGGCAGGTGTCATCGGCGTGCTCGCCGAGCAATACGAACAAGAAAGGAATTACGAGGAGGCCGAGCGGCTGTACCAACTTGAATTGCAGATAAGGAAAGATGCTCTAAACGGGTTGACCGAAAGTCTATCGATTGCGGAAGCGCTTATCGGGCTCGGACGGGTTTCCTTGCGCCTCAACAAATTCGAGAAAGCCGAAGGCCATCTAAAGAAGGCCCTGGACATTCAGCAAAAGTTGCTTGGTCCTGATCATATTGATCTTGCAACCCCTTTGATCGGCCTCTCACGCGCGTATCAGGGTCAAGCGAGATATGAGCAGGCAGAGGCAGTCGGAAGACGTGCTCTTGCATTACGAAGGCGCAGTCCTCAAAATGATGGCCCTGAGCTTGCCGAGGCGTTCCTAAGGCTCGGGACTGTGCTGCGACTAAGCGGTAACTTGCAGGAAGCAGCGCAGGTGTTTGAGGAGATGATTCAGGGGAATGTGAAATGTAGCTTACCGGACGAACCGACCACCCGGTGGCAAACCACGCAGACATCTCATTATGGCTTAATGGCGCGCGCCCTTCGTCAACTGGGAAAAATATATTTCGAGGAGAGCCGCGTTGAGGAAGGTGCAAGCTGTTATGAACAGGCCATCGCGATTCGTGAGAAAGTTTTCGGTGTCGAACACCGTTCGACATTGAGCCTGAAGCAGGAATACTGGGACTTTACTCATCCTCCGAGCTGAGGTAAGGATCAGTTGAGGCTAGGACGATCATTGCAGTGCGAATCACTCTTGCCTGGTCAGCATGTATTTAGTAATCGACAACCAAATTTTCAACTCGCCCCCGATTAAGGGATCCCGAACGCAGCTCGCTGGAGCGCGACACGTAACCAGTGCTGTCTTGCATCCGGTCACATGACATAATTTTCCGGTGGCTCAGGTAAATATCGACGGGCACGCTATTCTACGCCTGCGCTTTTGCGCCCAGGTGGCCTGCCGGACGGCGATCACAGTCTGCGTCAGTTGCGACCGTGGCCAGCGCTACTGCAGTCCGGAATGCCGGCTAGAAATGCGGCGCCGGCAGCGACATGAAGCTAACCTTCGCTACCAGCAAAGCCAGTCGGGCAGGGAGGCCCATCGCCGTTGCCAACAGCGCTATCGGAATCGGACGCCACAGCCCGCCGTGACAGATCAACCTATCGCGCCGATCACTTCCGAGAGGCCTCCGCAAGCGCCGACCGTGCGTCAGTGCGCCATCTGTGGCCGTCCTAGCGTCTGGATTGATCCATTTCCGACCATTCCGCGGCAAGGGCGGCACGGCCGTCGTTCAAAAAAATCCGTTTTTACATGAACGCTAACACTACGAACTCTGGATGCGTTACAGCTTGCAATCGCACTCGATTTGAAACAGGGCGGCCTCGTGTCCCTCTTCGTTGCTGCCGACCAAAAGCTTTGCCGCATTGCTCCTCTTGCTGGCTGTCCAAGCGTGAACCCGGAAAAACCCGGCACACTAGTGCTCTAGCCGGAGCGCGAAGTCCATCCGGGCGTTATCGGTCGGGAAGCGCCGTACTGCACGGGCATGCTGGGAAGTACCGGTCACCAGCAATTTCCCACTTAGCGCTCGCCCATCATGCAGTAGGCAGTGTTAGAGTCGCTTCGCAGCCCGGGCCGGTTTTCGCATTTCGAAGGGTCACCTCGCCGTTGTGAGCCTCCGCAATCTGCCGGCTCAGCACCAGCCCGATTCCGGATCCGCCCCGCTTCGTCGTAAAAAACGGCACGAACAAATTGGCTGTGTTGGGAAGTCCCGGTCCCTCGTCGCGCACCACGATCTGCACAGTCGCGGGCGTACGTTCATGTCGCAAATACACCCGTCCTGCCGTTTCGAGCGATGCATCCACGGCATTGCGCACCAGATTGATCAAGACTTGCTCCAGCTGATCCGCATCGCCATGAATCGTCAGCGGCGGGCACTCCTCAAAGAATACTTGCATCCGCGTCTCGAGCGCCACCACACGCCGTAGTAGCGAGTTCAGCTCGATCGGACCAAACTTCGGTGGCGGCAGTTTCGCCAACTGTGCGTACGCGCTCATGAAGCGGCTCAGGGCCTCCGAACGCGCCGCGATCACGTTCAATCCGCGAGCCATGTCCTCCTGCCAGTCCTCCGGAAGCGGGTTACTCTTGGCCACCGCTTCCAGGCTCTGTGCAATCGACTTGATGGGCGTCAGTGAGTTATTGAGCTCGTGCCCAAGCACCCGAACCAACCGCTGCCACGCCTTCAATTCCTCTTCCCGTAAGGGCCGGGTGAGATCTGTTACAACCAGCAATGAGTGTGGAACACCGCCCTCGCGGAACTGACTTCTGCGAATGCCCCAGCGGCCCGCCCCGCCGGGAAAACTCCGCTGCACCGTTCGATCCTCATCGCCGATGAGAAACTCGCCCAGACCTAAGGATGTTGCGTCGCGCCCCGTAATTCGTTGTGCGGGCTGAGCAAGCAGCCGCTCCCCGGCGCGGTTCACTAGCCGGAGACTTTGTTGCGGATTAAACGCAAACACGGCTACATCGATCTCTTCCATCACCTTCCTGAGAAGGGCCGTGGCTTCGAGGGCGCCGAGCCGCTGGTTCCTCAGCGTTGCAGCCATTGCATTCACCTGCTGCATGACTTCTCCGAGCGGCTCATCCGGGTTGTCTACGCGTGCCCGGATCGAGTAGTCCCCTTCGCGGATCGCCTCGAGCAGGTTCGCGAGCGTGCGTAGCGGAACCGCAACGCGCTCACGGGCCGCAAAGCAGAAAGAGAGCCATAAAATGAGAATCAATGGAGCCAGTGTCCACTCGAGCCGTGCCGAATGGTGTCCCGTGAACAACAGAGCGAAGCTTACGATCAGCGCGGGCAGGCCGGCGGCCAGCGCGGTCAGCAGAACACGGGTCTCGTGCGAGATTCTGATGTTAAATGCCAAAGCGTTGCAGGCGGCGGTAAAGAGCACTGCGACTTAAGCCCAGAGCGGAAGCCGCGTGACTTACATTACCACCGTAGCGTGACAACGCTTTCTTAATAAGGAAGGCCTCTACATCCTCCAGGCTCATGTCCTCGAGACGGCCGGAGGTCATCGGTGTGGAGCGAAGCGCCAGGTCTCCGATCCGCACACAGTTGCTCTGCGCCATCAGGACGGCACGCTCGATGACGTGGTTGAGTTCGCGAACAT
>JAFARV010000981.1 GCA_019245255.1 Acidobacteriaceae bacterium
CGCCCGCCGAATGGGCGCAACACTCGCAGTAAATCCGGCGCATCGTTCGTTACCCGATGTACAACGCGACCTGGGCATGACGGAGGGGTTTGACGTAGGCCTCGAGATGTCGGGCAACCCGGATGCGTTTCACAGCATGATCGCCAACATGAGCCATGGAGCGAAGATCGCCATCCTGGGCATCCCTTCGAAAGAAATGGCCATTGATTGGCGGCACGTGATCTTCAACATGCTGACGATCAAGGGTATTTACGGCAGAGAAATGTATGAAACCTGGTACAAGATGACGGTAATGCTGCAATCCGGCCTTGACATCACGCCCGTCATCACGCACCGCTGTGCATTCCTCGATTTCGAGCAGGGTTTTGAGGCGATGCGGTCCGGACACTCCGGCAAAGTGCTACTCGAATGGGAGGCCTGAACCATGTACGGCGAAGTTGAAGCGCAAGTCGGAAGCAAACTGCGGGAGATCGAGCAGGCGGGGTTGTTCAAACGCGAGAGGCAAATCGCGAGTCCGCAATCGAGCAAAATCCGGGTGGCGGATGGTTCGACGGTTTTGAATCTGTGCGCGAACAACTACTTGGGTCTGGCCAGCCATCCGCAGGTAATCGCAGCAGCCCATAGAGCGCTTGACGAGTGGGGATACGGTCTCGCCAGCGTCCGGTTCATCTGCGGAACGCAATCGGTGCACAAGCGGTTGGAGCAGCGCTTGAGTGAATTCCTTGGAACGGAAGACACAATACTGTACAGTTCCTGCTTCGACGCAAATGGCGGTCTTTTCGAAACCATCCTGGACGAAAACGATGCAGTGATTTCGGACGAACTGAACCACGCCAGCATCATCGATGGCATCCGGCTGTGTAAGGCGGTGCGTTATCGCTACAAAAACAGTGATATGGCGGATCTCGAAGCACAGCTCCAGGAAGCCCGGCACAAACGAAAAAAGCTGATCGCAACGGATGGCGTATTCTCGATGGACGGCTACATTGCGAATCTGCGTGCGATCTGCGATCTCGCAGAAAAATATGGCGCGATGGTAATGGTTGACGATTCCCATGCGGTCGGTTTCATGGGCAAAACGGGACGTGGCACGCACGAGTTCCACAATGTGATGGACCGAATTGACATCTTGACCGGCACACTAGGCAAAGCTCTGGGGGGCGCCAGCGGCGGTTATACCAGCGGCCGCAAGGAAATCATCTCCTTGCTTCGGCAGCGCTCGCGGCCTTACTTGTTTTCGAACTCGGTGGCGCCTCCCATCGTAAGCGCGTCACTGACCGTGCTCGATATGCTCGAACAATCGTCCGAACTGCGCGAGCGTCTGTTTGCAAACATGCGATTCTTCCGCGAGCGTATGAACGCGCTTGGCTTCAACATCTTGCCAGGCGAGCATCCCATTGTTCCCGTGATGATTGGCGATGCTGCGCTTGCATCCAAGTTCGCCGATGCCCTGCTCGAGCGCGGAGTGTATGTGATCGGCTTTTCGTACCCCGTGGTGCCGCAAGGGAAAGCCCGCATTCGCGTGCAAGTCTCGGCCGCACATACCCGGGAGGAATTGGAGCATGCGGCAGACCAATTCGCTGCCGTCGGACACGAGTTAGGCTTACTTCAAGGAGCGCGTTAATGCTGAGAAGCAGAAAACTGAAGTTGCTGACCCTCGCCGCGTCAGCCGTCTTTGGCCTATCGGCCGTATCGCCGGCACAAACTACTACCCCGTATCGATTCCACAACGTCCGGATCGTAGCGGGCGGATTCATCACTGGAATCGTTGCCCAGCCGCTGGTGCCGGAACTATTCTACCTGCGTACCGACATCGGCGGCACATATCGCTGGGACACAAACTCGCAGCGCTGGAAATGTCTCACGGACTGGGTAACACCTGACAATTTCAACATCCAGGGGACGATCAGCATTGCCGTCGATCCCACTGATCCTGCGAAGCTGTATCTCGCCCAAGGCGAATACGTCGAGACCTGGGCGGGTAAGGCCGCTATTTATATCTCTGACAACTACGGCCAAAGCTTCAATGTCGTAAACCTGCCATTCCAGCTAGGTGCGAACGAGGAAGGACGCTTTTCCGGTGAGCGCCTTGCCGTCGTGCCCTGGTCAACCAACGTTCTGTATCTCGGGACAAACGTGAACGGGCTTTGGAAGAGCTCCGACTCAGGAAACACGTGGGCTCAGGTTTCAAGCTTTCCGGTGACCGGCGCCGTGAACAACAGTAAAGCCGGTGTAATCTTTGTCTTATTCGGACGAAAAGCAAAGGGTGCGAGTTACCCCACAATTTACGTGGGCGTCTCCGATCCCAGCGACGGGTTATATCAGAGCGTCGATAACGGAGCCACATGGCAGCCCGTCGGCGGCCAACCGACCGGGGATGTTCCAACTAACGCGGCCTTGAGTCCAGACGGCAATCTGTATGTGACATACTCAAACTCCTCCGGGCCTAACTCGGCAGGTAATGGCCAGGTTTGGAAATATGAGGTAAAAGCCAAGAGCTGGAGTAACATCACGCCGCCAGACGCAATCACTTCGCCACACAATTACGGATACGCAAAAGTAGTGGTGGACTCAGTGCAGCCGGACACGGTGATGGTATCCACGTTGGATCGCTACTATCCAGGTGACGAAATCTTCCGAAGCCAGGATGCGGGCTCGACCTGGGAAGCCGTGGGCAACGAACCAAACGCACCGGCGCACTCAAGCTTCGACGTGTCGTTATCGCCATGGCTGCTTTTCGGTGGCACGGTGCCGGGCGACAACATGGGCAACTGGATCGGCGCAATGTTGATCGATCCGTGGGATCACAACCATGTGTTCTACGGTACAGGTCAGACCCTTTACACGACTGACAGAATTCGAGAAGCCGATAAAGGAGGTGTCGTGCCATGGACGGTCGGAGCACTTGGCATCGAAGAGACCGCAGTACTTGGCTTGATTAGTCCGCCTTCCGGCGCGCACCTTCTGAGCGCGCTCGGCGACATTGGAGGATTCCGCCATGACGATTTCCACGTATCGGCGCCACAGGGTCAGTTTCACGTACCTTCCCTGGATTCGACCACCTCAATTGACTTCGCGCAGGCAAATCCGCAAGTGATCGCGCGGGTTGGTTACCCGAGCTTCGCGCAGACGTTGTGCGGCGGTTATTCCAAAGACCAGGGCACAACCTGGACTTCTTTTACCGACGTGGCAGGCTGCACCAATGGCCCAGGGACGATCGCAATTTCTGCGAATGCGGCAACTTTCGTTTGGGCTCCGAGCAGCGGCGCGACTTCTTACTCAATCGATAATGGCATGTCCTGGACGCCCTCTTCAGGAGCTCCTTCAAACGGCGTAGTGGTTTCGGACCGCGTCAATTCGAGTAAGTTCTACACCTTCGACCAGAGTTCGGGAACTTTCTATGTTAGCTCCGACGGCGGAAAGACTTTTGTAGCCGCGGCCAAGGGATTTGGAACGTTCAGCTTCAAGCAGATCAGCGTCAACCCAAACGCGGAAGGTGACATCTGGCTATCGCTGCAATGGAACGGTCTCTGGCACTCCACCGATTCGGGCGCGACGTTCAAGACTGTGACCACCGCCGTATGGTCGGATTCCATCGGTTTTGGCAAGGCGGCGCAGGGCGCTACTTACCCTTCGTTGTATCTCTTGGGCAAACTCAACTGGAGCGGTCCGGGCTCCTCCACGACCGTCTTCCGTTCCGACGATGCTGGCGCAACCTGGGCTCAGATAACGGATATCAAACACCAGTACGGAAATCTCACGCTCGTCATCGGC
>JAFARV010000986.1 GCA_019245255.1 Acidobacteriaceae bacterium
AACGACGTGAATCCGAACAATCGGGCTGTGCCCGCCCAACCAATCCACTTGTTGAGAAACGTGCAAGCCGTACAACTTCAGCGCCAGCCCTCGGACCGTCTCACGGATATGGGAGGCGGCCCGGTTTTTTATAGCTGTCTCGTAGAAGTCGCAAACGTCTGACGCCTATACGCTGTATTTGCGCCCGCGGTGCGCACCGATCAGGATCTGGAAGATGCGGTGGGCGATCAGTTCGTGTAAGGAAAGCAGTTCCTTGTTCGCCTCGACAATCGATTTGACGTTCTTTTGGTCTGCGCCGGCGCCGCCGCTTTTCAGCGCATCCGTCGCTTCCTTGATGATGGGATCCGAAATCACGTCGCCCGCCATTTCCCAGAGCGTGATGAAGCGGTCCACCGCCGTCGGGAAACTGACCGAAAATACTCCATAGTTGCTGGTTGTGCGGGGCGGTTTGTAGTCCAAATTGAACGGCCCGTTGTAGTTGTATGTCCGCAGCAGGACCAGGACGTTGAGCCAATCGAGCGGGTTCACCAGGCCAACTGCGATATCGACGTCGTGCTTCAGCCGGTAGCCATCGTTGATGTCGAAGTGGAACAGCTTTTTGCAGAGCAGAGCCCTGGCAAGCGACGCCCTCGGCGCGGCGCCCCACATCAGCTCATGTAGATATTCAGGATTGAGACCCACCATGTCGGGGTGCTTCAGCAGCCCGGAGAAAATAAAGGCGAGCATTGCGTCCGAGGTTGGTAGCAGAATCTCCGCCTGCGGCTCGAAGGGTTTGGCTTCGAGGGCGTGTTTCAGTGTGGGGCGGTTGTGCTTCTTCGCGATCTCGATATCGGCTTCGCAGGCGGCATTGATCCCGTCCGCAAACCAGCGCAGCGTTTGAGTTTCGTCGATTGCTCCCTGTACGTAGTAGCCCAAGGAGCCCGGCCAATAGACAGCGTATTGGGCCCCCAGTTCATGGCCGATCGCGACCGTGTTCGCAACTCGTCTGGCCGCATACTCGCGCACATCCTGCGATTCCGCCGCGGCACTGGCCGCCCAGACGGCGTGATGGAAGGTCTCGGTTGTAACCATTGAGCATTTCAAGCCATTCTTGGCGAGGCTTGTTTTGATGCGGCCTACGATTTCATCCTGCTTAGGTGTGAATAAGTCGTCTGTCGGGATCACGTCGGTGTCGTGAGTGCACCAGTAGGGGATTCCGATCTTGCCATATTCCTCAATCACTTTCTCGAGCGTGATCGGACTTCGCGTTGGCGCGTGAAACAGTGCGTGCCCCTCATATGCGGCCGCCCACTGCGGTCCTGTTATGAAGTAGCGCCGCCGGACCTCTGGCGAGTAGCTTGCGCCGCAGGCTTGGGTAAGCCGGTCAACAAGGGCCTGCTGCTTGTCTTGCGGGATTGGGTTCATGCATACAGACTACGCGACCCGCTGCGCAAGTATTACTGTTTTGAATACTCGATTTTGCGCAAAGCAAGGCGGATGACGGCGATCTCTTGTTCGAGATCGCGTAGCATCTCGCAGCAATTCGGGCAACCCAGGAGGTGTTCTTCCAAGAGGTCGTCGCCTTCGCCGAGGGCTTCCCCGCCCATTGCGTAACGCTCCAATTGATCTTCTTCGAGGTGTTGTTCGAGAACCTGCATCACATTGAGGCAATCGGCGGGAAGCACCCGGAACTGTTTACAAGAAGAATCCGAGTGGCTCGCAGAAGACGGCTTCGGCACACGTCGAAAGGGTCCATAAAGAACATTAATGACCCCGTGAGGGAATCTTCATGCTGTACTAGAGACAGAGCAGCTGAGTACCTGCCCGCTGGCCGGTTTGGGGCAGCGCCGGATATCGCTCATGTTCACGAATCGTAACGGAGGACTCAAGCGCCCTGTCGGGGATTGCGCCGCCTCTGTTTGCATTTATGGAAATTACGAAATCTAAGCTCGCGACAACTACGAAGGTTGTTGTTGCCACTACGGTCGCCCTTTCCTTTATCAGCTATTGGCGCGGCGCAGCCATTGTTTTGAGCGACCTCGCCTCGTCCATGTTCTATGCCGGCGGCATTGCGGAGCAGGCGATTGGTCCATCGGCGGCCTGGTACGTCCTGGCGGTGATGATCTTCAGCTTTGCCGTCCGGTCGGTGTACATGGAGAGCTGCGGGATGTTCGTCCGCGGCGGCGTGTATGTAGTCGTTCGCGATAGCATGGGCCCCTTCATCGCGCGGCTCTCAGTATCTTCGCTGGTCTTCGATTATGTACTGACCGGGCCCATCAGCGTGGTCAGCGCCGGTCAATACCTCGGCGCTTTGTTGAACGAAATCGCGGGATTCGTTCACCATCCCGAGATCCACGTAAACGTCAACTATTTTTCGGCGTTCTTCGGAGTCGTCGTAACGATTTACTTTTGGTGGAGCAACATAAAGGGCATCCACGAATC
>JAFARV010000085.1 GCA_019245255.1 Acidobacteriaceae bacterium
GCCGCCCAATTGATCGGCGTCACTCTCGCCAACGACGGCAAAGTGGTTGCGAATTACTCGAACGGTGCAGCCCAACAGGTAGTGGCGCAACTCGCAGTCGCGAGCATCCGCAACCCGGAGTCGCTCATCGACGTGGGTAATAACAACTTCAGCCTGTCGGCACAAAGCGCCGCGCCGGCTGTTGGAACTTCCGGCACCGGCGGCCGCGGCACCATCCAGGGATCGGCGCTCGAAGGCTCAACCGCCGATATCGCATCGGAGTTTTCCAACCTGCTCCTCTACGAGCGCAGTTATCAGGCGAATTCCCGCGTCGTCACGGTTTCGGATCAATTAGCACAAGAAGCTGTGAATCTCATCCACTCGTAAGCACTAACTGAATAGCGCAAGGGCGCGGATGCGCGCCCTTGACAGCACGTTTTGCCCGAGGTGCCTAGATACCCGATGACGCCAGCAGAAGAAATTGTCGGTTTTGAAGATGTTCACATGGCAGTCCAGGTCGAACTGGCTCGCCGGGTCATGACTGTCCGTGAAGTCTTACAACTCGATGTCGACAGTGTTCTCAAGATGAACCGCTCAGCGGGCGAGAATCTCGATCTTTGGATTGGCGGCGCGCTGATCGGCTTTGGTGAGATCGTGATTGCGGAAACGACCACCGGCCTGCGCATCACCGATTTCAATGTGAAGGAATAGTCCGCAACTTCATAGTGTCCGGTCTTTGGTGAACGGCAAGCCGCAATAAATCATCGACGGTCGCAGCCCATCGTCGCGTCTCTATCAATCCCCCTTATCCTTCCGCGCCCTTTTTTGCGAGCGTTCGTTGTGAGGCGGCTACAACAGCTCGGCAAATCGCCGGAGTTCGGCCGCCGTAGCGACCAAGCCGTTGCGCGTCAGGGTTTCAAGGTACTCGCCGGTCGTGCAGGGCGGATTTTTCAACCGTTGGCGGATCTTCTGGACGCACCTGCAAAACAGGCCTTGCGCGAGGTTGAGATGATTGCAGAGAAACTCATCCGGGTGCTGCGCGTCGATCCCGAACGGCGCAAGCGCCGCTTCGGGAAAGTCCTTCAAATTGGCGGTCACAATAACGTCGCAGCGGCCGACAATGGCGGCGGCGAGCACATGCCGGTCATTTTCGTCTGGAAGCTGAAGCGATGGGATGAGGCTTTCATAACCTGTGACCAGGGCATCGCGGGTGTTGCTGTCCATGAGATCGCGCGTCCGCTCCAGCTTGGCGCGCTCGCGGTGAGGTTCATTCTCAAGCAGTTTCTCGATCCATTCCCGGTGAATGTCGGCCGTCCACCTCGCCTTGTAAACGTCGGTGACGGCGAGCTGCAGAAGCAGATCGCGCACGGGCGCGGGGTAAAGCACATTGGCGTCGAGCAATGCCGTGTAGCCGCTCATGGGCGGGAATAGCCCATGTCATTCTCCTGCGCGTCGGCGGTCAGTTGCGCCAGCACGTCCTCGCGTTCAGCATCGATGCGCTCCTTGTAGGCCATCACGTCATCGATCAGTATGCGGCGATGCTTACCGACCAGGCGATGCGGGATGACCTTCTCGTCAAGCAGCTTGATGAGGTAGGGGCGCGAGACATTGAGGATGCTGGCGGCCTCGACGGTCGTCAGCTCCGCATTTTCGGGGACGATGGTGACGCCACGGCCGGCTGCCATGGCCTCCAGAACCTCCACCAAGACCGAGACCGCACCGGCCGGCAGCTCAATCGGCTCTTCCCGTCCGGCTTCCTTGACCTTGAGCGAGAGCGGCTTCTGCCGGCGGGCAAAGCGCGACAGGCTCTGTCCCGAAACGCGAGCCAGGGAAGCGTCCTGCGCCGTCGGCGCCGAATGACGATGCAAATGTGCAAGCGCGGCCATGATGATTGCTCTCCTCCATAAGCATAGGCCATATGTGCAGTATGTGCAATAAGTGAATTATCTGCAACATGTGCCTATATGCGGGAGGATAAACGCCGCATGTGTCGATTGACGGATTCCGAAAAGGATGTACCTGTTCGAGAGATGCGTGGGCGATTCCTTCGCACGCTCTGCACACATAGCGCTACTCGAACATTAATGTGAAGCTCTTGCGGCGGGACCCATTCGCAGGCGCCTTCTTCGCGCCGCACGTCGCCGTTGCCGCATTAAAAAGCGCAATGCCCATCGGCCAGGCTTGGACCAATGGGCGTTGGGCAGACCTTCGGGGAAAAGGGCGGAAAAGAATCGTCAGGAGGGGCTATCCGTCAGGACGCCCTCATAGAGCAGCGAAAGATCGACCGAGACCAGTTCGCCCGAGGGTAGATCCAGGATGAGTTTGTGAGCGAGGGCCGTCAGATCCTGCATGGTCCACCCGCCCTGGCCACGTTTGTATTGCTCGACATAGAGACTGTCTTGCGCGATCAGCACATAAGTTTGAAGCGAAGAAAGCTCCCGATATTGCTGGAACTTCTTGCCGCGGTCATAGGCTTCGGTGGACTCCGACAAAATCTCGAAGAGTACCAGCGGATTGAGCAGGAAGTTGCCCTCGAACTGAGGCGAACAGGAGATCGACGCATCGGGGTAGGTGTAGAGGCCGGAAGGAAGTTTAACGCCTAGGCCGGACCCGAAAATTTCACATGCACATCCGCGCAATCCGATTCCGAATTCCCGGATCAGGTTGACCAGGATGCGGGCGTGGCTCGGGGTGCCTCCAGCCATCGCGAACACTTCACCCCGGAAGTATTCGTGGCGCACCTCAGACGTCGCTTCGAAGCGTAGGTACTCTTCAACGCTGAGTAAGTGGTTCGGCTGAGTGCTCATTGGTTTGGATTTCCTTTTCAGCTTAAGAGGTCATTCGAAACGTCCCGTCATCTGATGCACGTTCGAAAGGCCCACCGTCACGCCCGGTCTCTCATCCGGGACCGAGAGCACGCGATAGTGATCCCGGATATACCTGCGTTTCCGTCGCAACGAGCTGGCCTTTGTCGTGCACCAGCAGATCGTTCTTGTAGGCTTCGGGCAGGTTGAGGCGTTCCGCTTGAGCAACCAGCACCTTGTGAATGGCGTCCGGACTCATGCCGACCTCCGCTTGGTGGCAGGCTTGGTTTTTACATCGAGCGAAGCCGTGAGCACCGCCATCAGGTCTTCGGTTTTGGCAGCGGACCACGGCCATACCGTTGATCATAGCGGCGCTTGCCTGGTGGATAGAACTGGAGCGGCAACTCGGCGAATTTCTTCGCCCATCTACTCGAGTTTCGGGATCCGGACGGGCACCACGGCGCTGAGCACCGATCCGACAACGAACAGGCTGAACGCTAACGAGTGCGTCGGCGCACATCGACGCCGGTGGCTACCATGAATGGCTACCATGTAGATATGACGTGCAGTGTGAAAGAAGCCCGCAACAAGTTCACTCAGCTGCTCAAGGCGGTTGAGGATGGTGAGGCCGTCACGATCACACGCAACGGTAAGCCTATTGTGGAGATGGTCCCAGCCAAACCACGGAAGCCCAAGTTCGGAACGATGAAGAATCTGGTGATCGATCCTAATTGGAACCGGCCACAGAACGACGTCGAAGCCTGGCTACGAGGCGACGTCTGACGCGCCTACTCCTTGATACCTGCGTCGCTATCAACGCGGCTGAGGGGAAATTGCCGGTGAAGGTGCGGACTCTCCTGAGTGCATCCAGCACGGTGCGCCTACTTAGCTCGGTGAGTATAACGGAGATCGTTCTCAAAACCGCTCTCGGAAAGTTGAACATTCCTGAGCCGAGTCTTGATCAGTTGATTTGCGATCTCCAGCTCACGATGCTCCCCCACACTCCCACCCATGCTCGGCGGATGTACGGACTACCGATGCACCACCGGGAACCGTTCGACCGCATGCTGATCGCAGTCGCATTGGTGGAGGACATTCCCATCGTGACATCGGACAAGGACATTGAGAAATACAGCGATATGGGATTAAAAGTCGTCCGCTACTGAGATCGTTGGATCTCGTGTTTGCTAACGAGAAGCTGGGCGATTTGCCTACTCGAGCTTCGGGATCCGAACGGGCGGCGGCGGCAGCTGCTCTACAATAAACGATCGCTTGTTGCTGCAATCGATTACCTGACCCTTGAATTTGTTGGTTCCGTTCACCAGGCAATCAACCCGTTTCTCCAGCCGGTAGTCAAACTTGAGGCAATCTCCGACTTCCAGGTCGAGCAGATCACGCACCGTCAGCCGCGGACCAACCAGCCGCGCATCGAGCGTAACGGCGGACTGACGCAAGAGGGCCATCATACGGTCCTGCTCTGCCTCCGTAGGGTCGGTTTTCCGCAGCATCCATTGCTGTTCAAACTTCTGGCCGATCATCTTGATGTTGATGGCCGGGATGGCAACGTTCAGGGTGCCTGCAGCATCGCCGATGCGGATTTCGATCGCAATCGCAACCACGGCTTCCGTGGGCGACAGAATCTGCACCATCTGCGGCTCGGTTGCGATGGTCTCGATTTTGAAATTGATCAGCGCGACACTCTTCCAGGCCTCGCGCAGGTCGTTCAGAATAATCCGGAACAGGGTGTCGAGAAGGTGCTGCTCGATTTCTGTGATCTCGCGCTTGCGGTTATCGCTGCTTTTGCCCTTTCCTCCGAGAATGATCTCGAGGATCGGAAACACTAACGATGGGCTGATTTCGATCAGCGCGTTTCCGTCGTAGGGACGCAAGCTGAGCGATACGATACAAGACGGCGACGGCAGGCCTTCGAGGAATTCGCCATACGACAACTGCTCCACGCTGATCAAATTCACCGTCAGGTAGGCACGCAGATAGGCCGCCAGGCTGGAGGCCAAGTTACGCGCAAATGCTTCATGCAGCAGGTGAATCGCCCGCAACTGCGACTTCGCGATACGATCCGGGCGCCGGAAGTCGAAGGGAACTTCTTTACGGCCTCCCCCGCCCTGCTCCTGGCCCTTTAATTTCTGGAAAACCGCATCGATTTCCTGCTGGCTAAGTTGCCGGTTCAAAATATACCTCGTTTAAGGAGTGTGGTGTAAGCAGCAGCAATTTCAACTCCACATCTCCCCGGCACCTAGCAATTCACTATCCGATTTCTCTGAGCGAGTACTTATGTGCGAAAAAACCACTGCCTTATGACCGAAGAGATTTTCGAGCAGGTGACACTCTGAATGGACGTTTTGATCGTAGACGACTCCGCAGCGATTCGGAAAATTCTTAAGCGGGTTTTACAGCAAGCCGAAATCCCGACCGGCCAGGTGTATGAGGCAAGCGACGGTGTGGAAGCCATCGAACGCTTGAAGGAGCAGCCAGTACAGCTGATCCTGTCCGACATCAACATGCCGAACATGGATGGCCTGCAGTTCCTAAGCCACATCAAGAGCACGGCCGAGTGGAAGCACGTTCCCGTTGTGATGGTCACAACCGAAGGCAGCCAATCGAAAGTGATTGAAGCGGTTGAGCTCGGCGCCGTCGGCTACGTCCGCAAACCGTTTACTGCCGAGCAGATCAAAGAGAAACTCGCCGGGATCATTTAGACCCCGTGGGACGGATACAAATGGAAAGACAACAGATTATTGACGCGATTCACGCCGCAACAGCAGAAGTTTTCTCGACAATGCTCGGTCTCGAAATCGAGCCCGCCAGCGTCCACACGGACCAAGCGTGTCCTTCGGTGAACGACGGCGTGATGGCAATTGTCGGGATTGCGGGTCCCTGGGCCGGAAATGGTGTAATTTCGTGCACCGCTCCGTTTGCATGCCGGGTTTGTGAGCTGTTTCTCATGACCGAGGCGGTCGCGGTGAACGAAGAAGTCCTGGACGCAGTCGGTGAACTCGCGAACATGGTCATCGGAAATTTCAAGACCGCGGCTGAAGCCGTCGTGGGGCCACTCGGGCTTAGTGTTCCGACCGTCATCTATGGCCGCAACTTTACGTCAAAGAGCCTGGGCAACAATGATTGGCTGGTGCTTCCCTTCAAGTGCGCTGAGGATATCTTTGAAGTCCGGGTTTGGTTTGCACCCGCGAGCGAAAGTCATCCCAGGCACTTTGTAAATCATCTGCAGTCGGTCTAAAGATCACGGCCGCGTATTTCCGGGACGTAACTCTCCCGCGTCCCGCAAACTCTCTTCTTGCCAGAGCCTGTGTGACATGCACAACCGGGAGCGCAGGCACTCCGAGCTGTTGTCCTGGCCTTGGTGCACCAACAGCCGGATGAACGTATGCGCTCACGTTCAAGCTTGATCTTAACGATCGATTTCCAGTCGCTGCAATATTTCATTCGTCCTTTCTCAGCTGTAACATTCTGCCGGACTTTCCTTATCAAGCTTGCCGTACCAAGCCAATGCAGATTTTTCACTCGCGATGTCCACTAATACAAGTGAGTCACGGACTTTCCTGACTAACGTTCCTGTGGCTCGCCAACCGATATGTACTGTGAAGCACACTGGAAACACCGGTAACCGCTTCATACAAGATCGGACGCGGCTGATACCGCTGAATGTCCGAAATACGGGAGTTTATATTCGTGAGATTAACTAAAGTCTTATTTGCTTTGGGCTGCGCCGGCATGTTCGTCTCGGCACTTCAGGCGCAACAGATACCAGATTTAAAGGTCGGCAACGATACGGTCCAGTTCCATGCATTTGCGTCGCAGGGATTCGCCTACACCAACGACAACAATTACCTGACGATGAACACAAGTAACGGCAGCGCTGCGTTTACGGAGTTTGGTTTTAATGCGTCGATGCAAGTTACCAACAAGCTTCGAGTCGGTGCGCAGATGTACGACCGGAACATCGGTCAGCTGGGCGGATGGCATCCCACATTTGACTGGGGATACGCCGACTATCGCTTCAACGATTGGTTTGGGATCCGAGCCGGAAAAGTGAAGACTGCATTGGGTCTCTTCAACGATACGCAAGATACCGAAGCGCTTTATACCTGGGCGCTGTTGCCTCAATCGGTTTACCCGATCGACTTACGCAGCAATAACATCGCCCACACGGGTGGCGACGTGTACGGCTCACTCTCATTGCATAAGGCCGGCACAGTCGGATACACCGCGTATATCGGAGCGCGTTCCTTCGACCCATACGGCGGGTACAATTACTTCTCGGCTAATCTCGGCATACCGATCGTTAGCAACTCGGGTCGCGCCGCCGGCACGGATGTCCGCTGGACTACGCCCGTCACCGGTTTGATGGTTGGCGGGTCCTTTATGGATCAAACGCAGGACAGAAAGGGATACTATACAACTCTCGCATTGGGAGCGCCGCTAGGCACCCCTTACAGCTTTGTTGCTAACCCACAGCGAACGTCGGCTGCTTACGGAGATTACACACGTGGTAATTGGCACTTGAACGCAGAGTTCCGGCGGGATCACTATATCGGCGATATAAGCACGACATTCGGTCCCGTGTTCCCGTGGAACGGTAGCGATAAAGCATGGTTTGTGTCAGCAGCCTACCGTATCAACAAGCATCTGGAGCTTGGAGCATATCACTCGCATTACACGGTTGATGCACCATTTATTGCGACGGACCCCAATAGCAATCACATTTATGACGAAGTCGCGACAGCTCGTGTGGATGTGACCTCGTGGTGGGATGTAAAGATCGAAGGCCATTTCATGAATGGTTACGGTGATATGTTCTCCGCACATGGATTCTATGTCGCGAACAACCCGCAAGGCATGAAGCCGAGCACCGATATGCTCGTTATCCGCACGGGTGTGAATTTCTAACTACGGACGCGTCATCAGGAGAAGAAAACATGAGACGTCTCAATCATTTATTCGCGGCAGCAGCGCTGAGTGCGCTGCTCGGCGTGGCCGCCAATGCCGGAGAATTCAAAGTCATCGCCAATTCGAGTGTGGACACTGCGGCGGTCTCGCTCGACGATCTGAAATCGGTGTTTCTCGAAACCAAGATGGAACTGGGCTCCGGGCACGTGGTGCCGGTGCTCGAGAAATCCGGGCCTGCACACGAAGCGTTTCTGAAGGACTGCCTGGGCAAGTCGGACTCGGCGCTGTCCACGTACTATCGCAGTCTGGTGTTCACCGGTAAGGGCTCGATGCCCAAAGCCCTCGGTTCGGATGCCGATGTAGTGGAGTACGTAGCCAAGACCAAGGGCGCCATCGGCTATGTGGCGGCGAGCGCCGCGGCCGCCAGTGTCAAAACTCTCGAAGTGAAGTGATCCATATGCGAAACCTCAGTATTACGGCGAAGATTTGGCTCAGTATTGGGGTCTTCGTAGCCGGATTTGTGCTCTCGACGGTGCTCGGACAGGTGGAGAGCTTCGCCACCGAGCACACCTTGAATGCTGCCTCCGACGCGCTGTTTCCGGCCGCGCAGCAGAGCCAGGAAGCGGAAGCGGCGTTTCAGCGCGCGGTCAAAGGCTTCGGCGATGCGGTGGTGATGCAGGACGCCTCGGGGCTGGAGCGCGCGGCACAGGAAGGCCAGGCGGCGGTGAGCAGCCTGAAAGGGGTAGCTGCCATCAAAGGTCTGCCGGCGGCGAACAAGGCCACAGCCGGCGAGCTGGCACAGTCCGTCGATCGGTTCACCGCCGATGCCCGCAAGACCTACAGCGCGCTGCTGAGCGGCGGGGCCGGCAATATGTCCGCCGAAACCCAGGACTCGATGCAGAAGCTGGCAGCGCGTACTGATGCCTTGAAAGCCTCGCTCGCGGGTCTGAAAAGCGGTCTCTCCAACGACCTGCATAAACAGTTGAGCAGCACCCGCGCCGCTTCCGTTGCCCAGCGCTGGGTGGCGATCTGCGTGTTTTTGATCACGGTGGCGGTAGCCGGCGTGATCGTGCATCTGACCATTCGCAAATCTATCACCGGCCCGATTGTGCACGTCATTCATGGGGTGCAGGAAGCGGCCGATGGTGCAGCTTCGGTTTCCGACGAAATGGCTGCCGCCGGCGATCGCGTGGCGCGCGAAGCGCAGCAACAGGCCGCCTACATCCAGGAGACCTCGGCATCGCTCGAACAGATTTCCGCCACCACGCGGCAAAATGCCGCGCGTGCCGAGGAAGCCGATAAGCTGATGCGCACCGCGGGAGACATGGCCGGGCGAGCCGGCACTGCCATGACCGACCTGACGAACTCGATGAAGGCCATCGCCGAATCCAGCCGCCTGGTTTCCGACGTGCTCAAGAGCATCGACGAGATTGCCTTCCACACCAACATCCTGGCCTTGAACGCAGCCGTGGAAGCGGCGCGCGCCGGTGAGGCCGGGGCCGGCTTCAGTGTGGTAGCCGATGAAGTACGGGCGCTGGCGCGGCGCGCCGCCGATGCCTCTAAACGCAGCGGCGACATCATCCAGAAGACCATCAAAGATGTGAACGAAGGGGTGCAGCTGCTGGGTGCGGCGCAAGGAGCGTTCAACGAAGTCTCCTCCGGCATCAACTCCAGCGCGGTTGTGGTCACCCAGATTGCCGCCAGCAGTCAGGAACAAGCCATCGGCGTGGGGCAAGTCAGCACTTCGATTACCCGCATCAGCAAGGTCACGCAGAGCAATGCGGCCAATGCCCACCGCACTGCTCAATCCATTGCCCAGATGAAGGAACAAGTGGAATCCACACGCCGCCATCTCGAGCAACTGGTCTCCGTCGTCGGTCTGCAGCAGGCGTAGTAGCTCACGCTACAAAGTACAAAGTCAAACGGCGTTCCCGTCGAGGCGGGAACGCCGTTTCTACTTACAGAATTCGCGTAAGGCCCGCGCTGCGCCGGGGGCCGATAACGCCGGCACACACATCCGCCCCGTTCTCAGGAACCTGACAGGCTCGTGAGAATCTTCGCGTGCGGAGTTTTAACCCGGCACACCCCGACTATCGGCGTACAAATAACCGCAGGAGTGCTTGAGTACTCCCTTCAGTGACTGTTTCCGTAAATTAAACCCGATCTAAAGCTTCCGCACAATGTCCTCGATAGGACAGATGACCTAGACAGCTGCAGTAAGCATATGCAGAGCGGCACGGCACACGAGTTCAGCGGTGGAATGAATATCCAGCTTTTTGCAGATAGCCTTCCTGTGATTACTCACTGTGCCGGCGCTCAATTGGAGTAGTGCAGCAATCTCTTTGGTGGTTTTGCCTTGGCCGATCAGATCCAGGACCTGCCGTTCCCTAGGTGTCAATTGCGCAATGTTACCGCTGAGATTCGACCTTCCATTCAGAGCATTCTTCAGAAACACGTTCGCCTCGACTCATCAAGTTCCTTGGTTATGGTCTTTGAGCGTGCAGCGGAATACTCACAGACGCAAGCGGAATCTCGCGCCCGCGGCGCCGCTACTATCTGAATCTAGAACTCGCTAAAAGGGAAGAGCCTTGGTGACTCTATGACATCCTCGTCTTTCAGCGCTTGGTAAGAGATCCGGCGGAGGTTTAAGTCCTCGGCTGGGGTGCAACTTATCTGAAACGCGTCGAAAGTTAAGGTGCGTGCAGAGGCATGTATGATTTTTGTGTTTGCATTGCTTTGCCCTCTCCAAAAGGCTTGTTGTTCAGCGATCCGGGTAAGGTCAAGCTCCGGAACGCACTAAGTTTCGAGAGAGAATACCATATAGACGGCGGGATTACAATACGTTAATAACTGATGTTAATAATTAAAGGCCGCAGCAGCATTTGATACAGCTGAACGCCGTCGGCGGGTATGATAGCAACGCACTTCCGGCAATTGCCACGAATGGGGGCGGGCCAAGCTGGATCGGACTCGAGCCGAGTCGGGCTAAGCGCTAGGAAGGCAATAAATTAAACAGAGACGTTTGCGGCATCTTGGCCTCGGATGCCATGGCAGCCTGGAGGTTAGTCACATATTGCTGCATTTCGACGATGGCCGAAGTGGCGTCGGCGTCCTGGCGGTTCGAGAGATCCTGTTGATACGCAATGTTCTGACTTGAGGCCTGGGTGAGAGCTGCACTGACGCGGTTCTCAACATTTCCATAGAACCCCTGCTGCTGGTTCAGGTAGGTCGACGCATCCTTCACGGCCGATGTAGCCGTCTGCAGGCCGGCGCTATCGTTATTTTGCAGCGCGACACGGACCGCATTCATAGCTGCAAAGACGTTCCCTGTCGTGGGTTGATCGGAGCTGTCACGGGCGTCAAAAATTTGCGTCGCGGTTAGCGCAACGGGGAACTTGTTGCCGGACGTGTCTTCCGCTTGGCGAGTCGAAGTTGTAACTTGCAGACGGTCGACACCAGTGGGCGAGTTCGCGTCGAACTGGTAGCTGGGGCTTTGATCGGCGTCACCGCTGAAAATGTATCGTCCGTCGACCTGGGTCTGAGTGAGCGAGACCATCTGCTGCATCAACGTTTGTACCTGGGAAGCGAGTGTCTGGCGCGTGGCGGCCGTCTGGTTCATCCCAAGGCCCTCGGCTGCCAACGTAGACACCTGATCGAGCACCGTGATACCGCTTGACAGGTTCTGGTCCGCGGTTGTAACTTCACCTTGCACGGCCGTCAGATTGGTTTGGATCTGCTGGTTCTGCTGAATGTTGGCGTGCAGTTGCAGAATATC
This sequence comes from Acidobacteriaceae bacterium, assembly GCA_019245255.1. Classification (GTDB taxonomy): domain Bacteria; phylum Acidobacteriota; class Terriglobia; order Bryobacterales; family Bryobacteraceae; genus Bog-105. The sequence continues at coordinate 11,482 of JAFARV010000085.1, forward strand.
GCTGACCTGGTCGGGCGCATCCGCCGGAGTCTGTACCTTCAGGCCTGAAGACAATTCAGACTGCACCTGAGACAGGCGGGATTGCAGGTCATTAACGTTGGTTACAAATTGTAGCCCTGAAGCATTTAATCCAGATACCATGCGTATTCCTTATCGGCTATTCCATCCTTAGGCGCTTTGCGGGATGATTGCGAGTACGGACTGAACCATATCATCAACGACCGTAATCATCTTTGAGGCGGCCTGGTACGCCATTTGATATTGCAGTACGCGAGTTGCTTCCTGGTTCAGATCTACTCCCGAAACCTGCTGGCGCAGCGACTGAGCCTGGGTGACGAGACCTTGCTGGACAGACTGCCCATTCTTAGCGTCCGACAGACTAGCGCCAACGGAACCCGCAATACTCCCGAAATAAGCAGTGAAGCTTTGGCCGTTGATTTCGTCGGTGCCGTCTGTCGGATTTGCCAGCCCGGCCAGAGTGAGTGCAACGGAATTCGCGCTGTTCTGATACGTGGCGGTGGTAGCCGTCAGTCCGAGCGTCGCATTTGCGGTCCCCGGGAGAATCTGAATGGATCCGTTGGGCCCGGTGTTTGTGGTTGCGAGCACCAGCGCGCCGCTATTCGGGTCGAGACTCGCTGTCGCTCCGACGCCGAGCGACTTGAACTGGCCATTGAGGTCGTTCACAACACCGCTGAGCGTTGTATCGGCCGGATTCAGCGTGATCGCAGAAAGAGATTTCCCGTCGACCTGCAAGTTTAAGGTGTCGTTCGTCTTTGGCGTAATGGTGAATGCAGGCGATAATGCCGTTCCCGCCAGAGAGGTCAACTGCGGCGATGGCAGGCTCACTGGCCTGGTGTTCCCAAGCCCGAGCGTCGCATTCGCGCTTCCTGCAAGCAGTTGGATCGAGCCGCCAGGCCCGGTATTGGTAGTCGCAAGCACGAATCCGCCGGTATTCTCGTCGAGACTCGCCGTGGCGCCAATGCCCTGCGATTTAAACTGGCCGTTCAGGTCTGCGACTACAGCGCTGAGACTCGTGTCGGCCGGATTCAGCCTAATCCCTGGGACAGAGTTGCCGTCCACCTGTAAGTTCAGGGCGTCGTTTGTGCCTCCAGTAATGGTGAAAGGGGCAGAAACACCGGCTCCCATTAGCGCCGATACGGGCGCTGGCTGGCTAACCGGCGTGGTAGCCGCAAGTCCGAGCGTCGCATTCGCGCTTCCCGAGAGAATTTGGATCGATCCACTCGTCCCCGTGTTGGTGGTTGCAAGTACGAGCGCACCGGTATTCGGGTTCAGGCTTGCGGTCGCGCCAATGCCGAGCGATTTAAATTGACCATTCAGGTCCGTCACCACACTGTTGAGACTGGTATCCCCGGAATTGAGCGCGATTCCCGGGACAGATTTGCCGTCGACCTTCAAATTCAGGGCGTCGTTTGTGCCGGCAGTAATGGTGAATGGAGCTGCAACAGCCGTCCCCATCAGAGCCGAAACCTGTGGTGATGACACGCTAACCGGCGTCGCCGCGGTAAGCCCGAGCGTGGCATTCGCGTTTCCTGTAAGAACCTGGATGGATCCGTTGGGCCCGGTGTTGGTGGTGGCAAGCACGAGCGCGCCGGTATTTGCGTCAAGACTCGCCGCCGCCCCAATGCCGAGGGACTTGAATTGCCCGTTGAGGTCGGCCACCACGCTGCCCAGCGTTGTATCGGCCGGATTCAGCGTGATCGGGGAAAGAGATTTACCGTCGACCTGTAAGTTCAGGGTGTCGTTTGTACCCGGCGTAATCGCAAATGGAGCGCCGACGGCTGTTCCTGCCAGAGCCGGAACCTGCGGCGATGCCACATTGACGGAGGTCGTGTTCGTGAGACCAAGGGTCGTATTCGCGTTTCCGGAAAGAATTTGAATGGAACCGTTGGGCCCGGTGTTGGTGGTGGCAAGCACGAGCGCGCCGGTATTTGCGTCAAGACTCGCCGCCGCCCCAATGCCGAGCGATTTGAACTGGCTGTTCAGGTCCGTGGCGACAGCATTCAGACTGCTGTCGGCCGGATTCAGCGTAATCGGTGAAATCGTCTTGCCGTCAACTTGAAGCTTTACTGTGTCGTTTGTTCCTGGAGTGATTGTCAACGCGGGTGTACTGGCCGTCCCCGTCAGGGCTGATACCTGTGCAGACGGCAAGTTTGTGGCTGTGACATTCGGATTTATCTGCAGAGTTGCGGCTGTGCTGGTCCCGCTCGTCTGATCGTAGGTGAACAGCGGCACGCCTAAAACAGTGTTTACCCGGTCGGCGAAGGTCCTCGCCAGTTCGTTTAGAGAACCGGTTTGGCTGCTGTCGCCTTGAAGGCCAGGCAGTATCTGGTTGCGTACTGCGATGGCGCCGGCGAGCTTGCCGGTCGTAATTTCAGTGGTAACGTCATTGCCATGCGAATCGGTGACTTGCGCCTGCGGAGGGGGGTTGACGGCAAGCCCGAGGGTGGTATTTGCAGTCCCGGAAAGGATCTCGACCGATGCGCCGGCGCCGGTCGATCCTGACGCCATCACAAGCTGGGTTCCGGTGGAATCAACGCTCGCCTTCGTCGTACTGCCCATGGCCTGCAACTGCGTGTTGATGTCGTGCGCTACGGCAGCTACTGTCGTATCGCTCGGACTCAGAGTTATCGGCTTCGACAGCGCCTTGCCGTCGATTTTCAAGTTCAAGGCATCGTTAACGCCGGCTGTAATCTGGATCGGAACGTGTACGGGGGCGCCGCTTTGCACGACAGGAGTTGTCGGAACGTAGACCGCGGCGGTCAATTTGTTCACCGTCGAACCGTCCACCAGCTCAGTCTGTCCGCCGAGCATCACGCGGAACGTTCCGTCCGGCTCCTTGATGGTCATCACATTGGCGACCTCGGACAGCTGTTCCAAAGTACTGTTCACGGCTGCATCGACGGACGGATCCAGCTGCCCGCCGGCAGAGATCTGGGCGTTATAGCCCGCCAACTGCGCTGCCAGTTGATTGACTTGACCGGTCAAATTGCTGACCTCGCCGTCTGTGTTTTGAGCCACTGTGGACACGTTCGCGGCTGTACTGTTGAATGCAGAAGCGACGGTTTGGGCTTGATTGATGACTGCTTGCCGGGTAACGCTGCTGTTTGGAGACGAAGCCCAGGAGCTGAATGCGGTAAACAGGCTATTAAATGCGGCCGGAACGCCGCTGTTCCCCGAAAGGTCGAATTGATTGTTGAGGGGCGTCAGGTCGTTGACCTGTTGCTCGTAATAGCCAAGCTGAGCAGTGCTGTTGCGGACGCTTGTTTCGGCATAGTCACTGCGGGAACTTTGCAATGGCCCCAGCTCGACACCTCCCGGCTCCTTCCCTCCGACTTCGAACGGCATGGCCTCAAAGGTCGGGGTTTGCTCTACGTATCCAGGCGTCGAGGCATTGCTGACATTGTTTTGAACGACGTTCAGGGCATTTTGAAATGCCGCAAGAGAGTTCGAGGCGGATGTAAGACTCGAAAACAGTGACATCGACTCACCTCCTACAGATGAACCAGCGTGGTTGACGAACCGTACGGTTCCAGGCTCTTGATTGTGCCGCCGCGCTCATACGAGCCGAAATTTGCCGCCCGCAACGCCTGGAGGCCTTCGTAGAATTTGACGGGAGCTTCCATCAACTTCCGGATGGCGGCCATTTCCCGCGGAACGCCGGATAGGAACGCACGTTCGTTACCGCCGGGCGCAGCAGTCTGCATCGCAGCGATCGGCTGCAGCAATGCCGCGATCGTTTCCAACTTCCCGGTAACCTGATCGAAGTTCTCGGGCGTGGGATCGGTCAACAGACGGTGTATGTCGCGAATCTCCTGGGCCGCGCTTTCGACCATAGGGCGTCCCCTATCTCGCAGGGCTAATCGCTTCCGACACGATGCCCTTACTGATCTGCATCGGATTAATCTGAAAAGCCTTGGAATTCACAGCCTTAGCGATTTGACTGAGCCGTGCCGAGCGATCCGCGTCCACGGACGCGCCGCTCTGTAGCCGTGAAGCCAAACTCGATAACTGCAGATTGTCGGAGGCCCCAGACCGCGACGGCGCCTTGGAGGAGGATGAGCCCGTTGCGGTGTCGACCTCGCTGGTCCGGCCGGTTTGCGTCGTTATGCGCTCGGAGAATCCCTGGTCGGTAATTTTCATATCTGTTCTCTACTTGCGATTCGGTGCGTAGGTACTACCTGTATCGGGCTATACCCTGAACGGGAAAACGGAGTGGGTGGTCCGATGTAGTTCAAGAGAACAGTCCGCATAAATAGTCTCGGCAAAACTCTAATTTTCTTTAGAAAAAAGTCGAAAAGTTCCTGTGCCGGCAAGCACAGTATTAATGCCGCTGCTATCGGTATCTAGGGACGCGGCTTTTCCCGGTCATGACCGGAACGAAACATAATGGCCATAACCAAACCTCAGGCAGTTTTGTGCGTTACCCATGCAGTGATGCTGCAGCATCTGCAAACTGTTGCAACCGAACTGGATGTCAGCCTGGTCGAGGCACACAGTACCGAAGCCCTGTTGAGCTATGCGGAGCTGGCTCGTGCAGCCGCAATTGTAGTGGAGGTGTCTGAATTTTCGTCCCAAACCTCGCAATTGATGGACGCCCTCCGGGCGCAAGCACCCGACGTTCCGATCATTGTTCTTCTCGAGAAGCCCTCGGCCGCCGACGCCATCCGCTTTAGCCGATATGGCGCATCTGACTGCCTGGATTGCTTATCGACCACGGAGCAATTCTTTTCGGCGTTGCAGATTTCACTCGCAGCGAGCAAAAATGTGCGTGAAAGCACGGACACGGCGGCGGCGGCGGAGCCCTGGCGGAAGCTCCTGGTGGGCCGTAGCGTTCCGATGGAACAGATCAGTAAAGTCATCCGGCTGATTGCATCGCGGCGCTGTACCGTGTTGATCTCAGGGGAAACCGGAACAGGTAAGGAAGTGGTCGCCAAGGCGATTCATATGGCCAGTTCCCGCGGCCGGCGGCCGATGGTGTCCGTGAACTGCGGCGCCATACCCGAGAACCTGGTGGAGGCGGAACTCTTCGGCCACGTAAAAGGGGCGTTTACCGGCGCGGTGAATCATCGCATCGGCCGATTTGAACAAGCCAATGGCGGCACGCTGTTTCTGGATGAGATTGCCGATCTTCCATTGGAGCTGCAATCGAAACTGTTGCGCGCCTTGCAAGAGAAAGAGATCCAGCGCCTCGGTGGCAGCGAAACGCTCAAGGTGGATGTCCGTGTGATTGCGGCAACAAACGCCGACCTGCTCGCTCGCGTCCGCGAAGGGCGGTTCCGCGAGGATCTCTATTACCGGCTCAATGTCGTGCCTATTCACCTGCCTACTTTGAGGGGCCGCGCCTGCGATATTCCTCTGCTGATCGAACACTTTGTGCGCAAGGTCTGTGAGGCCGAAGGTATCGCGCCGAAATCGGTCAGCCCGGAGGCAGTGAGGCTGTTGTCCGGACACTCCTGGCCCGGTAACGTGCGCCAGCTCGAGAATGCCGTCGAGCACGCAGTTGTCATGAGCGGCGATCGTGAATATCTGTATGCGTCGGACTTTTCCCTGCGTCTCGATCACACGACAACACCGGCTGCAGTGTCTCAGGACGGAAACATCGTGGATACGGTTCCGGGAAGCCAGAAGGAATTTCCTGAGGAAGGCCTCGATTTCACGGAAACGCTACGCCAGTTCGAGCGGGCCATTCTTCAGGAGGCGATGTCGCGGGCCCAGGGCAACAAAACAGTCGCCGCGGATATGCTGAAGCTGCCTCGCACCACATTGATTCATAAATTACGCGTGCTGGACACCGTAATGTAAGAGCACGGCAGAAGCCGTGCCTTAAAAGCCGTATTCACTCTTCAAACAGCCGATATGTGAGTACGGAATCATGTTCGCAATTATCGGCATCGTTGTGGTCATCGGCGCAATCCTAGGCGGCTACCTCATGGAGAAAGGGCCACTTATGGTCTTGGTGCAGCCTGCGGAGCTGCTCATCATCGGTGGTGCATCGCTGGGGACTGTCCTCATCGCAAATCCCCTGCCTACGGTTATCAAGCTGTTCAAAGGCATCCTCGGCATTCTCGGGGGCAGCAAGTATACTCAGGCGTCCTATCTCGAAAGTTTAAAGATGCTGAGCGACCTGTTTCAGTTCGCACGCAAGAACGGCTTGCCAAAGCTCGAAGCGGACCTGGATGAGCCGGAAAAGAGCGCCGTCTTCAGCAAGTACCCGAAGTTTCTTGCCGACCATCATGCGGTGGCATTTGTGTGCGACACACTGCGCATGTTCATCAGCGCTGGTGCCGATCCGTTTGACCTGGACCAAATGATGGAACTCGATATGGAGGTTCATCATCACGAAACACAAGAGCCGACGGCGGCGCTGGCAACCATGGCCGATTCCCTGCCCGGATTGGGAATTGTTGCCGCGGTGCTGGGCATTGTCATCACCATGGGTGCAATTGGAGGCCCGCCTGAGCAGATCGGCCATAAGGTAGCGGCGGCGCTTGTCGGTACCTTCCTCGGCATTCTGATGTGCTATGGCTTCATCGGGCCGATCGCAGCCAACCTGACGAAGATCAATGAGGCCGACGGCCAGTACTATCATTTTCTGCGCGTGGGTGTGCTGGCCTTTATCAAGGGTTCATCACCCATGACAGCGGTTGAATTTGCGCGGCGGTCGATTCCATCGAGCGTTCGCCCAAGCTTTAAGGAAATGGAAACCGCCTGCCGCGGGGGCGCCGCGGCACCGGCGCCTGCGGCCGCGGCGTAGTCTATGGACTCGCGCCGGCCGATCATCATCAAAAAGAAAGTCGTCCACGGCGGTCATCATGGGGGCGCGTGGAAGGTTGCCTACGCCGATTTTGTGACGGCCATGATGGCACTGTTTATTGTGCTCTGGCTGCTCACGTCAAATGAGAAGGTGCGTCAGGCAGTGGGCGGTTACTTCAAGGATCCGATTGGCCGCGGCAAGAATCCCGGCACCAGCATGACCGGTACGGGGCGCGACGTTTCCGTGCTGAAGGATGACATGAGCGGCCTCAAGGAGAAGCTGCAGTCTGTAATCAAGCTGATTCCCCACTTCGAACAAATGAAGGGAAATGTCGAGTTCACCATCACCGAAGAAGGTCTCAAGATCGATCTGATCGAGAACTCGAAGGGCATCTTCTTCGAATCAGGCAAGCCGCAACCAAGCGATCTTGGGAAGGAGCTTCTGGTTGCGCTCGCGAAGGAACTTGGCCGGTTACCGAACCGGCTCCTGATCGAAGGTCATACCGATGCACAGCAGTATGCCGATGTGACGGCGTACTCGAATTGGGAACTCTCCGCCGACCGTTCCAATGCCGCCCGGCGCTTAATGGAAGCTAACGGGCTGGCATCCAACCAAGTCGCACAGATCAGAGGTTATGCCGATCAAGATCTGCGGAACAAAAATAATCCGGAAGATCCCGCGAATCGCCGGGTCTCCGTTATCGTCCGCTATTTGGATGCCCCGAAGCAGGTGAAGCTCAACTCGCTAGAGGGTAAAGTTCAGGAGACCGAGCAGCACCCCGTTGTCAACCCTGCAGGCATTGTGGTTCCGGCCAGCGCCAAATCGCCAAAAGGCCACTAGCTTCGGTTAAGTCCGAGACATAAGCGGATCAGATGCTTCTCCTGCTCGGAGACCGAAGGATCCAACAGCGCAGCTTCCTGTTCCCTTCTCCAGCGATCCACTGATGCCTGCTCTTCTGCCTCACGGCTGGACTCTGATTCCTGTTCGCGCATCCGATCGTTCCGATATTTTTTCAAGACCTCACCAGAAAAGCATTTTGGAACCGCGGTCAGCAGAAAACCAATCGGACTGTGTACTCGGCTCTCACGTTTCTGAATATGACTGGCCTTTTCCCGAACAAAGTGCACGATCTCAGATTCGGTGCAATCCGCTGCCTGAGCGCGACACGCAGCTACCAGGCGCACTACAGCGTCGTCGTCGATCGGGCCAAGCTGATTCAAGGCGGCGTATACGACGGGATATGCGGACGATGACGTAGTGCTGTCTAAAACATTTGTATCTAATAGATGCCCGGACATTTTGACTACAGTAGACCGGTTGTTTTTGACCACAGTAACTGTGGTCTCCGGGACCATAGTAGACACGTCTCCGGTAACCACAGAGGACATATTGGACCTGGCTACTGTGGTCATGTCGCTCATTTCAGCCGGGCGAGCTACTGACGAGGTATTCGAGTCGAGCGGCCGCGCATACGAAAACCCGGGCCCCATTTTTGCGACATACAGGCGGCCCTTCCGAACATGGCGGTCCAGCACGGCTTTGTAGCTAAAAACGCGGTAGATAGTCGGGGCGCGCTGGTAAATGTCGGCGCGCGTCTCGATTGCGATGAAATCTTTTTCGAGCAGCTTGGCAATAATGCGTTGGATGGTCTTCCGCGCCAAGCGGGTCCGCTTCACCAGGTAGTCGTAGCCCGCCTGAACGAGACGGCAGGACTCGCGATCATCGGTAGAGACAAGCTTTGCGTTCCAAAGCGTATCGTATACGCACTCCTCGGCGGAATTAATCACATCCTGCGCCAAACGAATCCGTTTCACACGCGCCTCCGAGACCAGATCACCGTGTTCAGTGATCCAGAGCGGCCGCGCCTTGGGCGTTGCGGGAGCAACTGTGGCCACGTCGGAGGTGACCAGTGTAGGATCGGTGGTGCCGGCTGTTGGCGGGGACTCGCCACGGGGACGCCTCGCAAATGACGTCATAGGCCTGACCACAGTGGTCATGTCTCGCGTTGCAGGGGAGCTTGTAGACCCGGCCACTGTAGCCAGGTGGGCGGCAGAACTGGAACCAGACGTGACTACAGGGGCCAGGCTGGAAGTGACTACAGTCGGAGCGGTAACCAGGTGCGAACCAACACCTTTGCCGACAGCGGGCGAGAAGATCAGGTCCTCAAGCTCGCTGGGATCGAAGGCTGGCTGCTTCTTACTAGACCGCGATGGTCTCGCCATGCTGGTGCTCGCTCGACAGAAGTTGCGGCTTGAGCAGATCGAGAATCGCCGAGGTCGCTCCCTCGTAGTCTTCGAGGGCCTTTGCTTTGGGATCGATATCGGCAATCATGCGGTGGGCGCGGGCGGCTTTCCCGATGATCTGGTCCGTGCGGATGGCGTTCAGGACAGGGATCTTGTAGGTGTCGCTCAGCTGCTGGACCATCTTCATCACCACATCGGTGAGGCCGAAGCGGCGGTTGACGATCGTTGGCAGCAGCGCAAGCGTGTGTATCGGAGTGCGCACGCTATCGCCGATGGTTTGGGCCGAAAAAATGGTGGCGCCGGCGCCAGACACGCTGAGAGTGTCCATAGAAATCGGGATCAGCACGTTCTGGCAGAACACCATGGAACAGGCCTGGAGCAGGGAAATCGAGGGCGCAACATCCACCACAATCGCGTCGTAGGACTCTTCGTACATGCGGAAGGCGTTCTGAAATACGTGTTCACGTCCGTACATGGTGAAAATGCGCTGCTCCATCGCAGTGGTCTCCCGGTTGCCGCAAAGCACATCGAGCCGCTCCGCGATCTTCACCACGCAATCCGGAAGGCGCAGCTGGTTCAGAATGAAGTCGGAGAAGTAAGCCTCCGGCTTTAAGCGGAGTGTGACGGCGATAGAACCTTGTGGATCGCTATCGATGAGCAGCGTCCGGAAGCCGCGGTCGGCGAGGCAACGCGCCACCGTGATAGCGGTCGTCGTCTTCCCGACGCCGCCCTTCTGATTCCCAATCATGAGCTTAATCATCGTTGCAGGGCCTCCCGAATGGATTGGAGGTCGACCTCGGTCCAGACCCGGTACTGGTTCTCGGGATTGCGCATCGGTTCGGGAATGCGTCCGTCTGCCAGCATCCGATACAGCGTGCGGGAACTCATGCCAAGAATTTTGGCGACTTGCGAGCTTCGGTAAACACCGATGCGGTCACGTTTCCGTCTCATTCGGTTACATTTAGGCTAACGCGGATAGCGATGGCATTCAACAAAAACTTATGACAGAAATAAAATTTCAAGCGGTACCGCGCAAAACGTCATGCCGCACGGCTGCCCCGCAATTACTTATGACATGACTATAGGATCACGAAGTATGTGACCACTGTAGTCAGGCATGTTCGGCATCGTTACACTACATGACCACAGTAGTCAGATACACTAGTGAAGCCGTCGCGCCTTACTGTCCTGGAGCCGTTTGTGCCATCGTGATCCGGCGGTCAAACTCCTCTGGGTCATTACCCATGGCCATAATGAGTGCAAGTAATTTCTGTTTGGCTTCGTCCGGTGTCATGAAGCTTTCAATAAGGATGCGGCCGGGCGAGAGGCGAACGCCCTCAGGGAGATCTTCGAGGTGCTGCGCCAGGATGGTATCAGACGCTTCGACGAGAACCTGCGGTTGCTTGAGCGCCTCGCGATGCCACGTCTGGATCAGCCCCGCAACCCGCCTCCGCCGCTGCTGTTCATACACGGCTTTATCGCCTCGCGCCAGGTGTCGCAGATAGCGAATCACCTCGTCCTTCAAGGCCAGACCGTTCCTGCCGATCGTATGGCGGACGAGTGGTTGTAAGAGCTGTTGCGCGCGCCGGCGTCCGATACCCAGGATTGACTCGAGTGTTGCGCGATCGACCCAGGGGGAGGGAAGGGTAGCGAGTTGGGCCTCGGCTTCTGCGAGCCGGTCGTACCAGAGGGGTTTGTCCGGCATCAGGTGCTCTCGTGCGCTTATATAAACGTTACAGCCACAAGCGGTTGGCTCGTTTGTCAGGATAGCACGCTGTCACGGCGATTATGCGCACGTGCGCAAAACCGCTGCAGTCTGACGTGTAAAACGTCTCTGGCGCACCTGGCTGCGTTAAAGTATGGGTTGTTCCTGGCTTTTGCTAAAGTTTATTAGCGAAAGTTGACAAGAGCTATTATTTCCGGCCATACTAATGGCTATTAAATATGGACGTATCTATTGCAGAAGCGAAGAACCGTTTGCCGGAGCTGATTCGCGCGGTCGAGGGCGGGGAACAGGTTGTCATCACGCGGCATGGGAAACCCGTCGCCCAAATCGCGCCGCCACCAGCCGAACGTAGTCGGGTCCAACTGGGATCGATGCGAGACCGAATCAAGTTATATCCCGGCTGGGATGACCCAATTGATCTGGAGCGCTTCCTCGAGGGCGACAGTTGAGCCGCTACCTCCTCGACACGAATGCTGCGTTGCTAGGGTTATCGACCCCCGAATCGCTGCCGGGTAAAGTGCGCGAGGCGATGTTAGCTGGCCGAAACACTCTAAGTGTCCTTGCTTATTGGGAGGTGCTGCTCAAGAGTATGAAAGGCAAGCTTGATGTCGGGGACCCACGCGCATGGTGGCTGGATGCAGTGAATAAGCTTTCAGCAACCATTGTGCAATTGCGTGTAGAACACATCTCTGCCATTCGCGAGTTGCCCCCGATCCACCAGGACCCGTTCGACCGTGCACTCATCGGGCAAGCGATGGTCGAGGATCTGACGTTGGTGACCCTCGACGGTGACATCCCCAAATACGCCTCAGATCGGTTGCGAGTTCTCGTATGAGCGCGCGCTTGTCACCGTTTCCGATCCCCTCCCGGCGATTCGCCGCCTGGTGCTCGATTCCGTTCCGCGAAGCCGCGGTGAATTCTTGAAAAGGAGCGGCTGATGAGCGAACGTTTACCTACGCAATCAGCTTTCAATATTGGTTTTCCGCAGGAAATCGTGTCCGGTCGTCCACGTGTTGTACAGACCGACCGAAAGGACCCGGTGCTCGGGCAGACTATTCTGCAGGAGATGAGGGAGTTTTTGCCGGACGGAAGAATACTTGAAGAGTCGTACTACAGGTCCGACGGCACGATCGCACACCGCTTGATGCACGAATATTCTGAAGCAGGTGAACCGACTCTGATCAAGCGATTCGAGGGCGCAGAAGTAGAGAAGTACACCATCTTGGCGCCGGAGGGCCTTTCGAATCCGCTAACTGCGCGGTCACCCATCGAAGTTCAATCAGGTGAAAACGGACCGGTTTTCACCCTTTTTACGCCCGAACAGCAAGTTATAGGGCGGGCTGAGATGAGGCTTGGAGATACCGTCCGTGAACTGTCCTGGTTCGCAGATGGTGAAACACGTCCCGGAATGAGGAGGATAGAGCGTGTGGATTCACGGGACAACAACGGGAATTGGACGCAAAAAACACTTTTTGAGCAGCGAGGGAATGGCGAGCCAAAGCCTATAGCGGAGTTGTATCGGCGAATAGCATATTACGAGACGTGAATACGACATCAAACCGGGTACCGTTGCGTATGGTCGAGGATCTGACCTTGGTGACCCTCGACGGTGACATCCCCAAATACGCCTCAGATCGGTTGCGAGTTCTGGCATGAGCGCGCTTGTCACCGTTTCCGATCCCCTCCCGGCGATTCGCCGCCTGGTGCTCGATTCCGTCTCGAGCCCACTCACGAAAACGCTCTACGCGAAGGCGCTGGACGACTTCTTCGCCTGGCGGCTCGAAAACGGATCCCCAGTATTTCATCGCGCAGCCGTGCAAGCTCATCGCGCGTGGCTCGAAGCGCAGAACTATGCGCCATCTTCAATCAACCAACGTCTGGCCGCACTTCGGAAACTAGCGCGGGAAGCCGCGGCCAATGGCTGGCTCGACGCCGAGACGGCCGCTGGCATCGACCAGATGCCGGGTGTGAAACAGCAGGGAACCCGGAGTGGCAACTGGTTAACCAAGCAGCAAGCGGCGGCGCTGCTGCATGCGCCGGACCCGTGTACGCTCAAGGGAATTCGGGACCGAGCCATTTTGGCGGTCCTCATCGGATGCGCTCTGCGGCGGTCCGAACTGGTGGCGCTTGAAACGGACCATGTGCAACAGCGCGATGGCCGTTGGGTGCTGGTTGACCTCCGCGGCAAGCACGGCCGTATTCGCTCGATCGCCATTCCGCCTTGGGTCAAACAGGCGTTCGATCTCTGGATGGATGCTGCCGATGTCATCGAAGGAAAACTGTTCCGCGCCCTCAATCGTCACGGCATGCTCACGCGCGATACGCTTTCCACGCAGGCGGTGCTCGACATTGTGAAAGAGTACAGTGAACGACTCGGGATTCGGGTGCGCCCGCACGATCTGCGGCGCACCTGCGCGAAGCTGTGCCGGGCTGCGGGCGGGGATTTGGAACAGATTCAGTTGCTGCTCGGGCACGCCTCCATTCAAACAACGGAGCGTTATCTTGGCACCCGTCAGAACCTGGCCGACGCTCCTAATGACCGGCTGGGGCTCGGTTGGGACGCGTCAGCGAGAGAAGGGCGGGTGTTTTCGGAGCTTGAGTTCCAAGCTCCTTGATGGCATGAGTCAGTGAGTATCAGCCGCATATCGCCAACGCCAGCCGTGCGATTTCAGGAACGGCGGGAAAGAGAGGTTAGCCTGGCTGCACCATGACTGCCGCAGCAAACTTGACCCGTCCAGGAAACCCTTTCATAGTGAAGAAGGAGATGATATGTCGGCATCGACAGCCCAACTCACACCGGACGCTCTTCTCCTTTTACCGAAACCCCCCGAAGGAAAGCAATACGAACTGAGCGATAGAGAGCTGATCGTCGTGGGCAACGCCGGCGCTCTCGATGAGCTCATCAAGACGAGAGTGTTCGAGATCCTGACGGAATACCGTCTGCGGATGAAGAACGGCCGTGCTTTCGCCGAAACGCAGTTCACCTTGCGCCAGGATCGCGCGCGCATTCCGGATGTGGCGTGGGTGGGCCAGGACAAGCTCGCTCTGATTCCGCGTGCGAATCAGGCCATTCCCATCGCTCCTGATTTGGCGGTCGAAATCATTTCGGACTCCGAAGCGCCGGAGGAGACGGAACAACGGCTCCGAGACTACCTGGGAAGCAGGCAGCGAGGTCTGGCAGGTGTTCCCGTCGCTTGCCAGCGTAACGGTGTGGCGGGGAAACCAAGGTTCAAGAGTAGACAAAGAGCAGGTCGTCACCTCCGAACGGCTGCCCGGGTTTGTCATCCCCGTTTCTGAACTGTTCCGGTTGTAAGCAGGTCGCGGCACTCCCCCCAAGCAGATACGATGGAGGAAAGTAAGCACATGGCTGCACTGGATTGGTCCCAATGCCCAGCAGTAGAGAGCATTCCCGGCAAGCGCAGCGGCGCCTGGGTATTCAAAGGCACCCGCACGCCCATTTCCACTGTCTTCGAAAACATCGAAGATATGAGCGTTGACGAGCTTGTTGATGAATTTGGAGTAACGCGGGAGCAGGTTCACGCCGTTCTTCAGTTCGCTGCGCAAAGTGCCGAACCGATTATGACCGGTCCGCGCGCATAAATGCTCGTTCTGTTCGACAACGGAACACCGCGCACGCTGGCCCGTTTCTGGGTAGCGGTAAGGATTCCTTCCAAAAACCCATTGATCTCTTAATTTAGGCGTGGCGTTGCGCTCGGGTAACAGCTATCCAGCTCTTTCGCCGTAGGGTGAGCCTTCAGCCGCGGATACCGCGGTATCGATTGCGGTGGGCACGCTATCTCTTTGCCTGCCGTTTCTGAAATGCAGGTTTGGCGTTCCTTGCCAGAATGCGGGAGATCGTAGCGGGATGTACTCTGAAGAGGCGCGCCGCGTCGGCGGCTGTCTTCTCCCCCCGGTTGGACCATCTTCACAACGGCCGCCGGATGCCTTTTCGCGAAAGATCTGATCGCACTCTGCCGCCTTCAGAGCAGCAACTTGCGCGGCTGTGCCCTGATCGTCGGTGGAAACGCGCGCGTAGCCGAAGCGCAGTGCATAATCGCCATCGATTTCGTCATGCAATACAGTTCTGCAACGCGAGAATCGAGCAATCGGCTGAGTGGGGTTCCGTTGCACAAACGGAGGTTTGCACAACGTGTTTCGATCAGCAGCCGGTGAAGAGGCCCGTCTCAACGCCTCTGATAGGCTTCCTCCCTAAGCAGCGGAATCTGCTGAGTCTGCCCGCAGACCGCCTGAAAGTTCTCAAAACTTAGTTCTGTACTGACGATTGCGGTAATGCTTTTCTCTCGATCCAATCTCCCCGACTATCCTGCCACTTCACAAGCACATCGCCCGAGGGTTCCGTCTCGAGGCGGAGGTTGTGAATGGGATCCTCTGACTCACCAATGCGTTCGTATGGCGGCAAAGTCGGGTCTACACCTGACCAAGGTTCCCCCACGCGAGGTCTAACCGGGCTATTTGCAGCCCAAGTCGCGGTGCTTTCTAGAACAACGTGCTTCCCACCAAGTGAGACGGCAAACACGTTTACGCCACGCATGACGGCCTCTGTTGTGTTGTCCTCGTAGTGTAGATTTTCGCGTTTGACCGCGAGAGAAGCAAAATCCTCCAGCAGAGGCTCGCGAACAATAAAATCAGCATAGGCCCGCGGATCATAGCTATACGCCAGCCGATATTGCCCGGGCTTCAAAGGTACACAGCCAGTCGGCAGCAGTGGCCGACCCGAAAACACGGGGGCATCGCTGCGGGTCGTTCTCGTAAGTCGGTCTTGCGGTTGCAACAGGACCGTATGGTCATCTGACCAGGGCGTGTAGGCAGAATACGGGTGGGGTGAAAGGTTTCGATATTCCAGATCGCCTTCAGCGTCTCCGCGTGCCTTCTCCAGAATGTCTATACCGGACCGCTCGGGCCAAAACGGCGACAGCACTTCGAGCGTCCGGTCGGCCGGATTCACAACTGAAATCGTGAGCGTTGCCAGTTCGCCCGGTGCATATACCGTGTGGTCCATGCTTATAGTCGTTTGAAGATATCTCATGTTTGATTCCGGAGCTGTTGGCTCTTCATCAAGTGCCACTTGAGGCCACAACGGGGTGACGCCAAAAACAAATATCATTACAGATCTCAGTAATCGCATTATGACCTCGACATTTAGTGGAACTTCACCCATATGTTGTGCCTGTCATCTGGCGGGCCAGGATAATACGTCCACTCGTCTATATCCTTGAAGAGTCCAACGCGGAGTCCAATCCATAATGTGTTGGAGTTGGTCCTCAATTAGCAGATTAGTTGCTGGCCCAGCAAGCGCATTCCGAGTTGTTACGCGATAGATGCAATCTGGCAAGCCTAGACAATTAGCCAATCCCTTAGGTGGAACTTCAGTCTTTCCCGTGATGCTGTTGCCTGCTAATGCGCCAAGAGGGAGGACGTCGTCAGATATTTCAGTCCCACCGAGGTAGTCATACCGGTCCAGCCGCACGAACAACTGGTTATCACGCCGTTCTGCAACACTGTACTGTTGCAATGACAATGACTGCACGTTGGCTGGCTGGTCTAACGGGAGAATGGGTCCTGGCCTCAGTGGATGGTGCAAATTAAATTTATGCCCAGTTTCATGGGCTACAATTTGCGCCAGGTACACACTAGCAGGAAACTGCTTCAGAGCAGCGCATGCCCCCAACTGGGAAAAATCGATTTGAGTTGCTGTACCATCGTTTGTAAATGTTATTGCGTTTCCAACCGGTCCACCCTTTGGCGGAGTTGCGTTGCAAGCGGCACCGAGGCGGTGATCCTCATAGAACAAGGCATATCCTCGAAACTGCGCAGTCGCGTATGGGCTATTGAAGTTCAGGAGTCCGAGTCTGTCGTGGGCGTGCGTATGTCCAGACTGGTCGGAATTTACACGCCTGTAGACGACAAAAGAGCTTGTCTGGGGGGCAAGGATACTCCTTAATGCGCTGGTTAGGCAGTTTGGCTGCAAGCCCGCGGCTCCGCAGGTCTGGGTGCCGATCAAGTCCAAGAAGAACACGTCCTGTTTGCCAACTGGATCCGTATCGCTCCAAGCGACAGTGCTGTCATCGTCTGTTACATAATGAAAGCCACGGTATTCATCGTAGACTGAGAATCCATCACCAGTAGGAGCAGTTGAATCGAAGCCCGGCTCCTGGTCCCAGTCTGGCGGTAGATGGGCACCATTAACAGTTGAGTACTGGTCTTCCCAGCTATCTGCGATTCCATCGCAATCCTGATCCACGGGCAGGCTTGCGAAGTTGCCGGAGCCGGCGCAACTCGGCGGTGTTGCGTTCAGTCCCCGCCGTCAAGAATCCTCTATCCCCTCCATCCGGAAGCAATCCGATGTACGATCCGAATGCGTTGCTGCAGGTAGTCTGAGTATGAACAGGAATGGCAGCTCCGGTGACGAGCAACGACAAAACGGACAAAAACTTTGCGAGGTACGTAGACCGTTTGATGAAGACCGGTCTTTTCAGGCGGTCCTGGGCCATTTGCATCGGCATCGAAGTTGTTATCGACGCGCTGAAAGGCTGATACGAGGGAATTTGTGGTGTTGGATCACCCTAATCCGTACGGGAGTGAGGGTGAGTACTTACAGAATCTCTAAGCATTGGATCGCGAACTCTTAATGTCATCGACCTGCCCGGACGGCGGGTAAGAATCAATCATTGGAAGGAATCCTTACCGCACCCTTATCTGATTGACCGGCACACCGTCACCGAAGCCCGTGCGCGCGGATGGGGAGAGCTTGGAAACGGCGAGCTTTTAAACGAAGCCGAAGCCGCAGGACTTGAAGTATTGGTAACGACAGACCGCAATATCAGGTATCAGCAAAATCTTGCCGGTCGTAAAATCGCTCTTGTCGTTTTGGGCAAAGGCCGGTGGACCATCATAAAGCCACATATCACCGAGATTGTGGCCACCATCGCTGCCGCCACTCCCGGCAGCTACGTCGAGGTGGAGATTCCGTCCGCGCCGAAGTTGAACGTCAGGCAGAAACCGTGACTGCTTCTGCAACGCCGAAGGACTGCTCCGGACTGATGCGGGCGTAGACGTCCCGGATGGTCGAAAACCGGAAATCCTGCAAGAGGCGCGTGAGCTTTGGTCCCATGCTGCTGAGCCCTAAATACGTTCGCATGCGGGCAATCGGACCGTTTGCCAGCCGCGGCTGGCCAGGGTCAACTTCCCATGGATGCACATAGACGCAGGCAGGCTCGCCTTCCACACGATTGACTCTTCGAATGCCCGCTGCCGTGTAGCGATAAGGAAAAATGCGTAAATAACCTCCACCGCCAATCGGAGCCACGCGATTCCCGGAGAGTTGCACAGTCGCAACCGGGATTTCCGTGATCTGACCCGAAGGAGTGTGGATCACATGTGCGTGACGCGGCGAGCCGGGAATGCCATACCGGTCATGCACAATGGGGCAAATGCTCGAGTCATGCGTGAAGCCGCACTCGGCAAGGACGTCGAGTGCCCAGAGACTGTTCTCGGTTATGGAAAAGCTCGGCGCGCGGTAGGTTCTCGGAGTCACACCGCAGGCGTCTTCGATGGCCTTAACAGCCGCTTTCGTATCGGCCTTAAATTGCGTGGGCGAGAGCTCATAGACCAACCGGTGTTCATGGCTGTGACACGCGATCTCATGTCCGGCCGCGGCAATGCGCCGGACCAAATATGGATGTTCAGAAGCGACCCATCCGAGGATAAAGAATGTCGCCCGAACATCGAATGCCTCGAGCAAATCTAAAACGTATGCCGTACCGCTTTCGACTCGAGAGGGCAGGGAAGACCATTGAGCGGAGCTGACATGAGCTCCGACTTCGCTCGGATGAAAGTATTCCTCTACGTCTACGCTAAATGCATTCAGCATGGTCTCAGAGGTACTCATTTCGAAGAGACATCACAGTCACGGAGATTCGGTGCATCGGGAAACAGTAAGTAAGCACGTCCTGTGCCAGGCACGAAAATGCTGAGGAGAGCGTCATCGCGACGCACTTTGTCCCAATTTTTAGGAATTGTAGCTAGACGGCAAAGCGCCGCAGTTGTCCGGTGTTCGCAAGCAATTGCTTACAGCTGCGGAGCTACAACAGGCACAAACTTCCAGACCTGATCCGGTTGCAGCGTGCAGCTTGATTCCCGGATGGCTTGTTGCCCACCGGCGCCGGTGAGACATTGGAGCGATTGCTCGGACAGAAGCACAAACCCCGATTGCGAAATAGGAATCATTGCCCAGGTTGAGCTGGTGCCGTTGAACTGAAGTACAAGCTGCGGCGACCCGCTAGTTCCACTATCTAAAAACCCCGAATCGAACCGGATGTCGTACCCCGCGGTGACGGCTGCGACTTGCACCACTTGCTGTTGCCTCCCCGAGCAGGCTGCTTCAACTACGATGGTTTGCAATCGTGCCCCGGACGCGGCCGTCATACAGGCTCCGGTGCTGTTATCAACAATCTCAAAGCGCGAAGAGGACAAAGACGGCATGAGCGTCAAAGGCGTTGCGACGGTGCTGGAGCTAGAGGCAATTGTGATGGTCGCGGTCAATATGCTGGCCGGCGGATTCACCAGGATTTGAAACGCCCCCGCATTGGCGCCTTTGGGAATCGTCAGCGTGGCCGGGACAACGAGATTCGGAGAGGAACTGGAGATTGATAGCTGCGTGTTAGCTAGAACTGGGGCATATAACTGTACAGCGCAAATCCCAAAAGCGGCGCCCACGATGATGCTCGGTTCACAAGAGAGGCCCGTTATCTGCACGGGTGGACTTTGCCCGCCAGCGTTGATCGAGATGGTTCCTGCTGCAGCTGTTATTGCTAACGAAGCGCCGTTTGCGTCCGCAGCGAGGACGTTTGAGAGTGGAACCGATACGGAACCCGCGACGGTTGACGCCAGAGTGATCTGAACCAGCGCCAGGACGCCGTTCCCGATGAGATTGTCATTGACAATTCCCGCCGCAATGCAGGTGTATCCGGTGGGCTCCTGGTTACACACGATGCTCTTATTCGCTGCCAGCGCTGCCGGACCGGGCGAGACGGAGATGGAAGTAACATCCGCCGTTGGGTAAGCGAGTGTCCACTGGAGAGCCGCCGGGTTCGTGGCCGATGCGCCGGATGAGTATGTCAGGGGCAGCTGAATCGTCCCGCCCGGCGTCGATGTTCCGGAAGATAGCGTCAGGACGTCTTGGGCGCAAGCCAGACTGCAGAAGCACGCCAACACTAGGGCGCAGGCAGACTTTGAGGCGGCGCGCAGAGCACACGTATAGAGCGGTGCCAGCATAAACGGTGCAAGCATAAACAAGGTTAATTGTTGGCGGACAATCGATAATACTATAGTCCTGCTAGGGATATGCCGGCCTATCGCATATATCCGTCCACGCCAGCAATCCTGCAATCGCTCTCGCCTCGGGAGCGAACCGACCTGTAGTCTACTGGATTGTTTTTAGGCTGAAACTCAAATCCGTTTCACTTAATGCCAGATACGACTGAGGTATGGTTCCCCCTAGTTGTCTTCATAGCCAGCTAAGTCGAAGAAAATGCACGGCGAGTTTGGATGGCCGGGCGTTTGCTTATGAATGTGACCGCGCTTACGCGGCTCTCAGATCTGAGGAGGAGTAAGAAGTAATGCTAAAAATTTCAGGCGCCGTGCTTTCCGCGGCGCTCGTTTTATCCACATTCGCAGCCACAGCACAAGCTGCGATGGAAGTACAGGTAACCGATAACGTTTCCACCGTAACCGTAGCCGACCAGGGAGCGGGTGATACGAATCCGATTGCAGGTATACTGTCAACCGACATCCCGCAACTTTATTTGATAGGGGTCAACAATGCGACGATTACCGCGGCGGGAAGTCCTGCGATCGGGCAAGGCGCATTAGATCTGAATGATCTCGACATCGCCGTCGGCTCGGCCACGACGATTACGGTAGAGCTTTCCGAAAACAATCAAACGTCGCCGACCGGCCCAGCTTATCTGAATCAACAGTTCAGCCTGACTTCACTCTCCGGGAACGCGACCGTGACTCTGACGGGGTATGAAAACAACTCGAATACGCTGTTCGATACCACCGGATTGGCAACCAACCCGTTGTCACTTTCTACCGTCGGCGGCCTGACGGACTCATCCGCTGTCGGATCGTTCAGCTCGCCGTACTCGTTGACCGAAGTTGCGACCATCGTATTCCACACCATGGGTACGCTGGACCTGCAATTTACTGGCAACCTCTCAGCTTCACCGGTTCCGGAGCCGACCTCGATCCTGCTATTCGGAACGGTTCTCGCGGCAGCCGGCCTCGTGATGCGGAAGCGTTTCGTAGCCAACAACTAGCCTCGACGCGTTCCGTTAAGAGCGCAAAGGGCACGGATGCGTGCCCCGAGGCAGGGGAAAGAACCCGCTGGCCCGTTGCGTGGCGCGCCACAAGCGCACAGCCGGTTGGTGGCGTCGTGCGCGATGGAACAAGTCCGTGCCCGTTTTGCGCGGGTTCGTCAAGAACGCGCCGACTCTAGGGAGCCAAGGCCTATATGGTCTTCGGCTCCCTTTTTTGTTTTTTGACTCATGGTGTCACTGTGTTCAATTCCGGCTTGACCGCAAAACCGAAGCTCCTTCTTGTTCGAAGTCTGCGAGCCGCCCGCTATCGCCGCACCGGAACCATCCAGCTTAAACCTAAATACCGCAACGATTAAGGTCACTTGTAAAATCCAAATCTGTTTCACTTACTGGTTGAAATGGAGAATTATCTCCCATAAGTGTTTACCTATTTGACTAAGTTAACTAAAATGCGAGCTATAAAACTGGATGGCCGACCGTTTGCTAATGAATGTGTAACCGCATTTAGGCGGCTCTCAGATCGGAGAAGGAGTAAGAACTAATGCTAAAGATTTCAGGCGCCGTGCTCTCTGCGGCGCTCGTTTTATCCACATTCGCAGCCACGGCACAAGCGGCGATGGAAGTAAAAGTAAGCGATAACCTTTATAGCGTAACCGTAGCGGACCAGGGACCGGGTGATTCGGTTCCAATTCCAGGTATACTGCAAACCAATATCTCGCAATTCTATTTTTGGGGCCTGAACGACGCAACGATTACCGGTGCCGGAAGCCCCGTGCTCGGGGAAGGCGCGCTAGCGCTGAATACTCTCGACATCGCCGTCGGCACGCCTACGACGCTAACGGTAGCTCTCTCCGAAAACGATGAAATGTTGCCGACCGGTCCGGCTTATCTGAATCAACAGTTCAGCCTGACTTCACTCTCCGGCAACGCGACAGTGACTCTGACCGGGTATGAAAGTAATTCGAATAAGCTGTTCGATACCACCGGATTGGCAACCAAGCCATTGTCACTTTCCGCAGTGGGCGGTGTGACGGATTCATCCGCCGTCGGATTATTCAAGGCGCCATACTCGTTGACCGAGGTTGCGACCATCGTTTTCCAAACGTGTGGTGAGCTGGACCTGCAATTCACTGGCAACCTGGCGGCTTCGCCAGTCCCCGAGCCGGCCTCCATCCTGCTATTCGGAACGGTTCTCGCGGCAGCGGGCCTGGTGATGCGAAAGCGTTTCGTGACCAACAACTAGCTTGATACCGTACCCGCTTTGCGCGGGTTCTCAAGAGCGCAAAGGACGCGGATACGCGCCCCGAGTCAGAGGAAGAAACCCGCTGCTGTTTGCGGGGTGACCGAGCGCACAGCCGGTTGGAGGCGTTGTGCGCGATTCAGAGGCGGCCGCGGCCGTTTTGCGCGGGTTCGTCAAGAACGCGACGAGTCGAGGGGAGCCAAGGCCTATATGGGTCTTCGGCTCCCTTTTGTTTTGGCGTGCTTAATTGTGCAGATACGCTAAAACAGCCCGCACAATCTCGGCTTTTGTTTCCGCCAGCGACAAACTGCCAGGCCGGCGAAAGATCGCTCCATGCGTCAGCGAGTCCACCATGTGAGCGACAACGAACGCGAGTTTTCGCGGGTCCCGGCCGTCCTTTAATTCCGCGGATCTCGACGAAATGGCAAGCAGGAACACACCATGAAGCCGCACCGCAAAGTCCCGTGCCCCATCTCCCCGATGAGGAACCTGCGAGAGCAGTACGTGTAGCTCCGGGTCCTTCCTATGTACCTCAATCATGGCGTCGATCATGGCGCGCACAAGGACCTCAAGTGAAGATGATGCGTGATCGACAAGCGTAGCGTTCACCAGAATGTCGATCTGTTCCACATGCCGCTCGTGCAGTGCGGCAAAGATTGCGGCCTTGTCCGGAAAATACTGGTATATGGAGCCAATACTGACCCCGCCCACTTCAGCAATGCGGTTCGTGGTAACAGCCTCGAATCCCTCGCGTTTCACGATCCGGATCGCGGAGTCGAGAATCGCTTCCACCATCTGGCGCGCCCGGAACTGTTTAGGCGCCCGCCGAATTGAATGTGAGGTATGCTTCGCAGCCAAACATATCAGTGTATAAAATGTGAGCTTTCATGCAGATATTGGCTGATTATAGATTGAATGGAGGCTACATCGGTCGGCCCGCAAATGCGAGTAGACTTAGGATCCACCACGGCCCTATCCTGTTGGCAGATTATGAGCAACAGTCACAATTCGCCCGTAGCCCCGCATGATGCAGAGACATACCTGATTACCGGAGCAACTGGAGATGTCGGTTCTAAAGTCGTTCACCAATTACTGGAGCTTGGCCACAGACCGCGAGTTTTTGCTCGAGATGCCGCTAAAGCAAGGCTGCAGTTTGGTCAATCAGTCGATATTTTCGTGGGAGATCTTGCTGACAAGAAATTGCTGGCCGCAGCTCTGGACGGAGCTCACGCGCTGTTTCTGATCACCACGGGCCCGCGGATTCCTGTACTCGATCAGATCGCGGCCGACGCCGCAAAAGCAACCGGTATTCGGCACATCGTAAAATTATCATCTCTCGACGTTGAGCAGCATCTCGCAATTGGCGCGTGGCACGAGCATGGAGAGGCGGCCATTCGCGCGAGCGGAATACCGTTCACCTTCGTTCGGCCTGCGCTTGTCCCCTGGCGTGGCACAAAAAGTTAAGACACTGTTAGCCGTTGGCTGAAAAGTTCTTGGCCGACGGCGGGCCTGTATTGCAGAATGGCTTCCGGTTGGTGAAGCGGAGGCGAGCGCTGCAGGAGTGCAACTGGCCGAGGAATAACCAACCGGAAACTCATCGAGACGATGAGCCGGGGAGCGG
>JAFARV010000168.1 GCA_019245255.1 Acidobacteriaceae bacterium
GATATGGCTGCCGCTAGTATCTGATCAGAAATTGATGTCGAATACCAGGTGATCACACGCCTTCAGCGAGCCGCCTCGCAGAGTCCCGCGGGCAGGAGTACTGAATCGCTGATGATACATACCAAACTAAGTAACTGTTCTTCTGTAGGTATTTACCTCATCAATTAAGCTCATTCAATATCTGCAATTTCCTGCAACCACCCTGGTTTTATCCGTATCCAAACGTTTAGGAAGAGCGCTTAATCATTAGTGCTTTTCAAGTAAATGACTTAATTCGCGATACCAAATTCCATAAAGCGTATCCGAAATTACAACTTGTGGGAGTTTGTCAGATGAAAAATAGATTGTTTATGGGAGTCCTGTCTTTGTCTTTGCTTGCTGGCGCTTCTTCTGCGCAAGAAGCATACAAGAACGAAGCAACAGTTTCGGCTATCGGCTCGTTTCAACAAACAGCGAACGGCAACGGCATTCAGCAATCAGCAAATGACGGGGCGGGCGTGTTAGTAAGTTATCGCTACTTCTTTACCAATCATCAAGGAGTCGAACTCAATTATGGGTTCACTCGCTTCGATCAACAATTTAATTCCCCCGGCACCTCATTGGGGGCGTTTTCGGTTCCTGCAAATACAAATGAGGCGACTGCTTCCTACATATACAAATTCGGAATCGGCCATCGGCTTACTCCGTTTGTAAGTGCCGGCACAGGAGCGTTAATTTTCGTTCCGCAGAATAGCTTCGCAGTAAACAATGTCAGCGGCAGCCGATTCGCCACACCTGATTTTGTTTACAGCGCGGGCGCTGATTTCGCTCTCACCAGACGAGTCAGTCTGCGGTTGGGATATAGAGGCCACGTGTTTGAGGCCCCGGATTTTGGAATCGGAGGCTTGAATACCGGGTCGGTTGCGCATCTCGCTCAACCCTTCGGAGGCCTGTCCTTCCACTTCTAACCCGGCGGATAACTGGCAACCACCAACATCGCGGTGTGCCTCTCACAGCAGGTGCACCGCGACTCGGCGTTCGTTACGGATTACTGAGACGCCGATTCTGAGCGCTGAAGGCTGTCTCGGAGAGCATCGAGTGGCGCTCCCAACCGCAGCAGCACCTCGTCCCTCGATGTGAAATGGACTCCGGGAATTCCCAGTAACTCGGCGCCTTGCACGTTTGCGATCCGGTCGTCTAAGAAGAGCGTCTCCTGCGGCTCAGTGGCAAGACCTTCGAGGCAATGCTCGTAGATTGCCGGCTCGGGCTTGATCGCCCTGACTTCGTAGGAGAGCGTCACGTAATCGAAGATTTGCAGCCGGTCGGTGCGCGATTTCAACGCTTCACCCAGATCGCGCGGCATGTTCGAAAGCATGGCAATGCGTTTACCGGCGCCATGCAGTTGATCCAGCCATTCCCACATGACCGAATCAAATCGCATCCAGCTTTGATTGTCGAGTTCGGTCAACTCTGCGATTATCCCGTCATTCAGAAACTTCCCTGCTTTACGCGCAAGCGCGTGCCAGTACTCGTCTGCTGACAGCTGCGCCTTATCGTACTCGGCTCGATCGGCCCAATACAGCTCAGTAAAGTCTTCGACTGGAATGCCGGCGAGCTCCGCCATGCGGGCCTGATCTTCCTCACTTTGGTCGTGAACCAGAACGCCACCGTAATCGAAGATGAATCCGCGGTACTCGCTAACGGCTGGCATCGAATACCTGTTCACGGCGGGAGCGAATCTCCCGTACCGCGTAAATCCTTCTGCCTTGGCTCTCGAAATAGGTTCGCATCAGCACTTCGCCGATTAGACCGGTGCTGAAGAACAGGAATCCCGAGATCCAAAGAAGAGCTCCAGCGACCAGCAGGGGACCATGCTCTACGATGATGTCGCGGCCCATCAATTTCTCCACAACTAGCGTCAGCAGCACAGTGCTACCCAAACCGACGCCCACCAGTCCCCATTTGCCGAAGAAGTGCATCGGGCGCGTCAGATAACGCAATAGAAACATGATTGTGAGGATGTCGAAAAAAACACGGAATGTACGACTGAGCCCATAATGCGAGGCGCCATTCGGACGCTCAATGTTCTTGATTGGAACTTCTGCTATACGAGCACCGTAGAAGCTCGCGAGGGCCGGAATGAAGCGGTGTAATTCACCGTATAAGTTGATATCCTTCAGGACCTCGGCTCGATATGCCTTGAATGTCGTGCCAAAATCATGAAGCTCGACTCCGGAAGCGCGTTTCATCATCCAGTTAGCGATTCTTGAGGGAATCTTCCGGGTAACCGCATTGTCCACTCGCTCTTTCCGCCAACCACTGGCGATGTCATAGCCTTCCTCGATCTTTGCGAGCAACCCGGGAATGTCATCCGGATCATGCTGCAGATCGCCGTCAAGAGAGATAACGACCTCGCCTTGAGCTTCGTCGAACCCCGCGGCTAACGCAGCCGTCTGGCCGAAGTTCCGGCGCAGTCGCAGCACTTTCAAGTGACTGTCGGTTTCTACAAGATTCGCGAGCAGGTCGAAGCTGCGGTCGGTCGACGCGTCGTCTACGAAGATGATCTCGTATGTGCGGTCGAGGGACTCAAGAACCGTTGTGAGCCTGTCATACAGCGGCAGGATTGCCGGCTCCTCATTATGAATAGGAATGACGATCGAAAGCATAGGCTCAGATATAGAGTGTAACGGAAATCAAGTAATTTGTTTCAAAACAGGGCCAAACCCTTAGATGGCCGAAGCGTATGCCGAGGTTCCGGAAAGTGACCAGAAACTGCTAGAATAAAGACATAGCGTTCCGCTATTAAGTTCCCGTGCTTACAAGCATTTAGGCGAATCCGTTAGACCCTTGTTAGGAGTTTCGTTTGGCAGATCAAGACCCGCCCGGTGGTAGTCTCTTTCCACCCGGTGACAACAAGAACCTGATCCCGATCAACATCGAAGACGAGATGAAGAGCTCGTATCTGGCATACGCGATGAGCGTAATTGTCGGACGGGCGCTTCCCGACATCCGCGACGGACTGAAGCCGGTCCACCGGCGCATTCTGCATGGCATGAACGAGATGAGCCTCTTTTATAACAGGCCCACGCGTAAGTGCGCCAGAATCGTCGGCGACGTGCTCGGAAAATTCCATCCACATGGCGACGTGCCGGTCTACGATGCGCTGGTTCGAATGGCCCAGCCGTTCTCGATGCGCTACATGCTGGTCGACGGGCAAGGAAACTTCGGATCTGTCGATGGGGACCCTCCCGCGGCAATGCGGTACACCGAGGCCCGGCTTTCGAGAATTTCCAGCGCTCTGCTTGAAGATATCGACAAAGATACAGTCGACTTTAAGCCGAATTACGACGACACGGATCGTGAGCCTGAGGTTCTGCCGACGCGCGTACCAAATCTGCTGATCAACGGATCCGCAGGGATCGCCGTGGGTATGGCCACGAATATTCCGCCGCACAACCTGAACGAGATCATCTCGGCCACCATTGAACTGTTACAAAATCCGCATACGCCGATTGCGCGAATCCTCGAGCTCGTCCCCGGACCGGACTTTCCGACGGGCGGGTTTATTCTCGGGCAGCAAGGAATCCTAGATTACTACCTCCGCGGCCGCGGTAGCCTCAAGCTCCGCGCGAAAGCTTCGACAGAAAAGATCGGAAAGGATCGCGAGGCGATCATCGTCACCGAAATTCCTTTCCAGGTCAATAAAGCTCGTCTGATAGAGCACGTCGCTGCGCTGGTTTCGGAGAAGAAAATAGAAGGCATCTCCGACGCGCGCGATGAGAGCGATCGCGATGGTATGCGCATCGTCTTTGAACTGAAGCGCGGCGAGAACGCGGAGGTTATCCTTAACAACCTGTACAAGCAGACTCAGATGCAGGTGAACTTCGGGGTCATCATGCTCTCGATCGTCAACGGACAACCGCGCGAACTCGGGATCATCGATGTCATTAAAAAGTTCATCGAGCATCGCACGGACGTCGTTCGCCGCCGCACCGATTACCTCTTGCGCAAGGCGCGCGAAGAGGAACATATCCTGCTCGGATTTCAGA
>JAFARV010000232.1 GCA_019245255.1 Acidobacteriaceae bacterium
TGCTTCGGTTGCCACTCGAGCAGCTCTGTCGTGGACCATTCGCTGCACCTCGATACCCTTCATGAAGGCGTCACGTGCGACCACTGCCACAACAACGCCGCAGCCCACTTGCAAGCGATCTCCCACGGCAAGCTCATTCCACTGCCGCCAAAGCTGAAAGGGCTCGGAGCGGAGGACGTCTCAAGCTTTTGTGGTCAGTGCCATCGAACCTGGGGAACCGTCGTCCGGAATCACTGGTTCGGAGAGATGAACGTCCGGTTCCAACCGTATCGACTGGCAAACAGTAAGTGTTTCGATGGAACAGACCAGCGCATCAGTTGTGTGGCTTGCCACGATCCGCACCAGCAACTCGTTGTTAATCAATCGACCTACGATACGAAGTGTTTCGCGTGTCATGCTAACGTGAGCAGCTCTGCTGCGAAAGCCAAAGCTCCTGCTTGTCCAGTTGCTAAGTCGAACTGCGCGAGTTGTCACATGCCGAAGGTAAGCTTGCCCGGCGGGCACCAGATCTTCACGGATCACGATATACGCGTCGTGAAGGCGGACGAGCCGTACCCGAATTGAGTCGCCCTCTGGAACAAGCACTTGTGACAAACTTGTTTGGCAGAGATAAGGAGCATCACGTGAAATTCAACACTTCGGTAATTCTGGCTGGCATCGCGTTTTTCGCTGGCACTCTTTGCGCGCAAACGCAGGTTGAACTGAAGAATGGCCAAGGCCAGAGCGTCGGAAGCGCAACGCTCTCAGCAGCTCCGAACGGCGGCGTTCAGATTCAACTCGACGTTAAGAATCTGCCGCCCGGAGACCACGCCATTCATATACACAAGGTCGCAAGGTGTGACGGACCGGATTTCAAATCGGCGGGGCCGCATTTCAACCCTGAAAACAAAAAGCATGGACTACAGAACCCGGCCGGTCCTCACGCAGGCGACATGGAAAATGTCACGGTGGACGCGGACGGAACCTCACACGCGACGGTCACGGACCCGAACGTGACCCTGAGCGAGGGCGCGCACTCACTATTTACCGATGGCGGGACCGCGCTCGTGATACATGCGAAAGCTGACGACATGAAGACCGATCCGGCGGGAGCCGCTGGCGACCGTATCGCTTGCGGCGTGATCACGAAATAGCGGCTCGAAAACGAGCGGCGATGACCTGGCACAATCCCGACTGAATCGCATACCCTCTGCCGAGAGTTGCTCGAGAGCGGCATTGATGTAATTGTGTCCGTCAGCTTTTTGATGAACCACTGCAGAGTGCATCGCGGTCTCAAACCAGTTAGTTAGGAGACCGTGATCGTACGCATCTGAAAGGCCGTGCGGTTTCGTTCACAAATCGGTGGGCCGAACTATCTCTTGGGATAATCCCCGGCCCGCTAATCACTTACTACGGCGTCTAACATTCCTCGCTTTTGCTCCAGAAAGCATTCCGAGCTTCCTTGAAAGTAAGTCGCGATTCGCGTGAAGCAACTCGAGTAAAAGCGGAGAACGCCTCTTTCCCCTCAGTTTGTATGCATGTCGAGTCGTGAATGGCACGGGCTCCTCTGAGTTCGAACTCCGTTGGGTCTCTGCGTGCATCTGAACTCTTCCCGAAGCCGAGCGCAATAAAAACCGCACTTAGAAAGGAAAATCCAGAACTCTCATGGCAACCTCACCAACGACCGCACTGCCTGTAACACAAACCAACTCCGGAGGCGCCCCAAACCACCCTGGAGTAGCATTCCCGCCGCCGGGCACGCAGCCGCAGCAACCGAACGCGCATACCGACAGCACGGAAAACAACAAATCTCTGCACCAGAAAGGCCGGGGCAAGATTCCATGGAGTAAAGACGTCTGGGACCGCATCGATCAGGCGGTTGAAACGGAAGTAAAGCGCACACGGATTGGCGCGCGTTTTCTGCCCAAAAAGCCTGTTCCGCCCAAGACAACCAGCGTTCCTACCGACGCGTACAGCCTCAATCGGGGTGGCGCTGGTTCTCCAATCTTGAACGTCGATGAAGGTTCAACCACGCGCTTGAACGAGTACTATGTTGAGTTTTTGATGACGCCGCAGCAAGTGGATCAGGAGGAAGGCGATTTCAAACAGCTCGGCCACAGCACAGCCGTTACATTGGCAACTAAGGCTGCTAACACACTCGCGCAAGCCGAGGACCTGATTGTCTTCCAAGGCCAGAATGCGATCACCGGTTCAACATTGTTCACCGGGAATTTGGTTCTTACGCTGGGATCGAATGCACCTGCTGATAGCGGATTGCTCAACTTTCCGATAGGCGGCACCGCGCCCGGCGCAGGTCCGCTGACGCCTGCTCCCGCACCTGCCATCAAGGTAGAACCCGTGGCCCCATTAGCTCCAGCGGTGCCCGGAGTCATCTATGGACCCAATACCTTTACAGCCGTCGCTAAAGCCTATTCGGATCTCCAGGAACTCGGTCACTATGGTCCGTATGCGCTCGTACTCGAGACCATTCCTTACGCCGACACATACGCGCCATTGCCGGCCACGCTCACTTTGACAGCGGACCGCATCAAGCCTCTGGTCAGTGCAGGTTTCTTCGGAACTGGGACTGTGCCACCAAATCCTCCACCCGCGCCCGTCGCGCCCTATTATGGCGTCCTCGTCTCGCTTGGTGGAAACACCATGGATCTGGTGGTGGGCCTGGAGCCGCTCGTCGCTTTCATGCAGGAAGACACCGATGGAAACTTCCGTTTCCGTGTCTTACAACGCTTCGCGTTGCGAGTGAAAGATCCCACCAGCATTGTGATCCTCCAATTCAACTAGTGCGCGAGCACAGAATCGGCCGGAGCGAGCCGCCGGCACCCATGAGCGTTGTGCGGCGGCCCACTGCCGGGCGGCAGTTCATCGTCAAATCACGAAAAGGAAGCGGAGCAAAAAATGTCAATTCCCGAGAACAACGCCGGCGCGGCAGTCCCGCACACCATTACACACGCGGCGATTCAACATCCAATTGCTTTACCCGCTGCAGTCGTGCATCCCGCGGCAGCGGTTCCGGCCGCTGCCCTCGCACCTGGAACGATGCTCACGAAACCGTTGTTCTCGGCACCGCTGCTGAGTGCTGCCCAGGCTGCACACCTCGCTTTACCGCCCGCCCAGCCACCCGCTTCGGCGCTTGTCTCGCGCATGAACCTGCGTCGGATCCCTGCGACGATCGATCCAATCGGAGTCGCGGCACAAGGACACGAACCTGCACTGCAACCTTTTCGCCTTGCTGCCGCAGCCAAGATCTTTGGCGGTCTGCAAAGAATGCAGCAACACGTGGGCGCTGCGATGCAGGTGTTGCAGCGGCCGAAATTGCCGCCGAAACTCGTGGGAGCTTTGCACCAACCCGACGGCACCGCCGCTGCGCGAGTACAAGTGCAGTTTCAACCGGCAAGTGTGGGCCTAAAGGGTGCGGCTGAAACAGTGCTTACTGCCGATGACGGCGGATTTACTTTGAACATTCCGATCGGCGCTACTCTTCCCTCCGACGGCTTACCGCTTACCATACACG
>JAFARV010000389.1 GCA_019245255.1 Acidobacteriaceae bacterium
GGGCCGTATGAGCGTAACTATGCTCCGTTTGCCGCAGCGGCAGCCAAAGCGGCTTATCTGAAAGCCAACATCAGTGTAGAAACATTTGCCGCTCGCCGGGAATTTGGGCTGCTTACAATTTTTAGCTACCAGCCCAAACGAATTCCGACACGGAAGGTGCGCTCGTCGATGCCCTCGCGTCCCGTGTTGGCGATACCGAGCGCCTGCATAAAACTTCCGCTGCTTACGCTGGCAGTGGGGTTGGAATGATGCGGCGTGTTGGCGACGTTGAACCCCTCGGCGCTGACTTTGATGCTGACGCGCTCCGTAACCGCGAAGGTCCGGTTGAGAGAGCCGTCCACGTTGATCAGTCCGGGTCCCCAGAGACTGTTGGTTCCGCAGGTACCGAAGTGTCCCGCCGCGGGGTGGCCGAAAGCGCTGACGTTATACCACTCGTAGATGTTCCCCAGCTCCACCGGTGGGCTCAGGCAATTGCCGAACTGGCTGGAGCCGGCCGCGTTGAGAGTGGTGTTGGAATCGGTCACGGTAAATGGAGTGCCGCTGCGGAAAATGCTCACGAAGCTCAATTGCCATCCGCCGAGAGCCGCTCCAGCAACCCTGCCATTCAGGTACTTCTTTCCCTTGCCGAACGGGGAGTCTGCGATCCACGTGAACCCGACTGCATGGTGCGCGATTCCCGAAAGCGCGCCGTAGTTGAGCCGCAAATCGGATGGGATCGCCACTTGGGGCAAGGTCGAGCCGGTGCCCATGTAACCTTCCGCTTTGGCGAATGTGTAAGTGGCGCCGATCTGATAACCGCCGGCGAAGCGGTGCTCGGCCCTGGCCTGCAGCGAATCATATTTC
This sequence comes from Acidobacteriaceae bacterium, assembly GCA_019245255.1. Classification (GTDB taxonomy): domain Bacteria; phylum Acidobacteriota; class Terriglobia; order Bryobacterales; family Bryobacteraceae; genus Bog-105. The sequence continues at coordinate 844 of JAFARV010000389.1, forward strand.
GTGGTCCCTTGCGTGCCGACCATGTAGGTGCTGGCGGCGCGGCCATACAGACGATTGAGCACTTCACCGGCCGTCCCCGCGCCGATGGGCCCCCAGTTCTCGTTCAGCGTACTGATGGGATCGACCGACCGCGTGGCCACGTACCCGGCCGATGCGATCCAGCTCCCGATCCGTTGTTCCGCCGTCAGGTTCCACGACTGCACGTATCCTCGAACATAGTTGTAGTTGTCAATCGTGAAGACGCCCGCTGTCAAAGGCACAGGAACCGCGCCTGAACTAAGATTGGGCGCCGCGACGGCCGGCAGACCCTGGCGCAGTGTGGTGGCATACGAATAACTGTTCGGTGAAGTGAGCGCAGTCGCCACGATGTCGGGAAAGTTCTGGCGATTGCCAAGCGCCGCGCCGTAATTGGTGGGGTCGTTGGTGAGACCGTAACCGGCGCGGATCACGGTGGAGTTTGTCAGCCGATAGGCTATGCCGGCGCGGGGCGCGAAGCGGCGACGAGCCTTCGTGATCCCGCAGTCCTGCGGATTTCCAGCTTCCCCGCAGATGACCATGTTGTTATCGGCCGGCACGAAATACTCGAGGCCGCGGCCGCCGCGATTGGGGAACGGGAATGCTTCCCATCGCGTGCCAAAGGTGACAGTCAGTTTCCGGCTTACTTGCCACTGGTCGCGCAGGTAGAAAGCGTAGATATTCTGATAGAACTGGTATTGAGGCGGGAACAGAGTGACTTTGCCGGCATTCGCGGGCAAGCCAAGGAGGAACGATGCAAACGCATTATAGTCGTTCCCAGCGGGTCCGCCATTGAGCTGCGTGGTTCCCGGGCTGAACTGAAAACCGCCGGCGCCGATGCAGTACCCGCAGAACGTTGCCTGGATCTGGAACTCTTCGTCGCGCTGCAGATTGACTTCGGCGCCGCCGCGGATATTGTGGGCTCCCTTGATCCAGGTCACATTCTCCGTGTATTCCGTTTCGTGGTTTTGAATATTCTGCGGCTGGAAGTTGTTATACGGCCCGAGAGTGCTTTCCGGAATCTGGCCCGAGCCCGCTCCGCCGAAGCCGTCGATCATAAGGGCCGGCAGGCCGCCTCCCTGTAATTGAGATGACTGCGTACCGGGAATCTGCAGCAAGGTCCAGGCGAGATTCTTATTCAGCTGCGGGGGAGTCGTCACCGCATCGTTGCGCGAGTATCCGTAGTACGCATCGGCCACCAGATTGGTCGTGAAGATATAAGTAGCCGAAACGGCGCCGCTGTAGATCTTACCGCCTCCTACTCCGACGGCCGAATTGGACGGACTGTATCCCAGGCCGCCCAGTTGGCCGTACTGCTGAGGGTTGGTCCAGGTATTGTCATTGAGGCCAAAGCGGACAAATACGCTGAGTTTCTCGCTGGGATTCCAAGTGAGTTTGGTATCAAGCTGGTTCCGGT
>JAFARV010000393.1 GCA_019245255.1 Acidobacteriaceae bacterium
CGAGGCACACATCATCGCGCAGGCGGGCCGCAAGGGTGCGGTGACAGTTTCTACGAACATGGCTGGCCGCGGCACCGATATTCTGCTCGGCGGGAATGTGGAGTTTTTGCTTGACGATCGTCTCAAGAAGCTAGGCAAGACGCCGGAATTGCTGCCGCCCGGCGAGCTCGAGCGCATACGTGGAGAGATCGAAGCGCAGGTCGCCAAAGAGCATGAGGAGGTAGTCGCGCACGGCGGACTGCACGTGCTGGGCACCGAACGCCATGAATCGCGGCGCATTGATAATCAGTTGCGAGGCCGTTCCGGCCGCCAGGGCGATCCCGGCAGCTCACGCTTTTATCTCTCGCTGCAAGACGATCTGCTGCGGATCTTTGGCGGGGAACGAATGCAGAATCTCATGCTGAGGCTCGGCATGGAGGAAGACGTTCCGATCGAATCGCGCCTGATTACTAAGCGCATCGCGGCGGCTCAGAAGGCGGTCGAAGCCCAGCATTTTGCGTCGCGCAAACACGTCCTCGAATACGACGACGTCATGAACAAGCAGCGGCAGGCGGTCTACGGCATGCGGCGGCAGTTGCTCGAAGGCGCGAATCAAAAGGAGCGCATCCTCGAGATCGTTTCAGGGATCGTGGGCAGTTTTGTCGATCAATTCTGCGCCGCGGGTGTGCGCCCGGATCAGTGGGATCCCCAAGGCCTGCAAACGGCAGTATTGAATCAGTTCGGCGCAAAAATCGAAGCCGAAGAGATCACAAGGCGCTCGCGGGAGCAGGTAGAGACTTACATTTACGACATTCTGGCTGCGCGCTATGACGAGAAGGAGCGGATGATCGGTCCCGAGGGCCTGCGTCATGCCGAACGCATCATCATGCTGAATGTAGTCGACAACCTGTGGAAGGACCATCTGTTGTCGATGGACCACCTGCGCGAGGGTATCGGGCTGCGCGGTTATGGACAGAAGGATCCCCTGATCGAGTACAAGAAGGAATCCTTCCAGATGTTCCAGGACATGATGGACAGCGTCGAAGACGAAACCATCAAATTCCTGTACTTCATGCGCATCGAATACGGAGCGCCGCCGCTGCCGTACCCGGAGCCGGTAGAGGAAGAGGACGAACAATCCGAAATTGAAGCGCCACCGCAGCCGTCTCAGGCGGAGATCGAAGCCAAGCAGCGGGAAGCGCAACAGAGCGTTATCGATCTGACCCGAAACATCCAAAGAAAGAAGGACCGCGAATTAGCGGAGTTGCAGTTCACTTCCGCTCAGGGCCAGAGCGATGGGCAGCCGCAAGCGAAAGGCGCTCCCAAAGTGGGCCGAAATGAGCTGTGTCCCTGCGGAAGCGGAAAGAAGTACAAAAAATGTCACGGAGCCGCAGCCTAACTGGCCTCGCTGTCCTCATTTTATCGGCGCTCGGATGCTTCGCAGACGACCAGGCGTTGTGGAAAGAATACGGCCTGGTTCACTCCGAGGCGGGCAAACAGGGTAGAGTCTCGTTCACGGCGTATCGGTTCAAGGATTTGACCGGCGCGCTGGCTGCGTGGGAGTGGCAGAGATCGCCGGCTGGTAAACCCTGCGATGAGGCCCCATATTGCACGCTTGACGCGAATCGGACCATCATCTTCGATGACAATTACCTGGTCATCTTCAATTCCCTGCAGGTTCGCAAAGCGGACGTCGATGCTGTCTTTGCCCGTCTGCCAGAAAAGACAGAGACGGCTCTGCCGGTGCTCCTGACATTTCTGCCTCGCGAGGGTCTGGTTCCCGATTCGGCGCGGTACATCTTAGGCTGGAATTCGCTGAAGGCGTTCGCGCCACAAATTGCAGAAACGAACCCAGGCTTTGACCGGGGCGGGGAAGCTCAGATCGCCGAATATCTGCTTCAAGGGGAGAACGCACCCGCGAAATTGGCGTTATTCAATTACCCGACGCCAGACATGGCCCGGTTTTACGCAACGGAGTTCAAGACCCTGCCTGGCACGCACGTAAAGCGCTCGGGTGTTCTGGTGGCCATCGTTTATGGGGGCGCGA
>JAFARV010000450.1 GCA_019245255.1 Acidobacteriaceae bacterium
GCCGGAACCACCGAATGAGACCTTACGTGCGTGAGCAAGCGCAAGAATCCGGCAACTGAGCAGGTACCAGCAAAGAAAAGAGCCCCAGGACCTACTTCTGAGGAAGGGAAGAAACGATCGAGTTTAAATGCTACGAGGCATGGCTGCCGGTCGCTGCAGAGGATTCTGCCGGGTGAATCAGAGGAAGACTACGAGGAGCTATGGCAGGAATGGCTCGAGGAGTACACACCGCAGAGCAAGTTTGATCTGCGCTTGATTGAAGCCGCCGTGAATTGTGCCTGGCGATTACGACGGGCGGACAAGGCGCTTGAAGACGTGGAGCGTGGGATGCTTGCGTTCGATTGCGCACAAGGGCCCGACGAAAGCAAGGATGCTTTGCAGTGGAACGACGAATACGTGAAGCGCCTGCAACTGATGCAGCGGTACCGGACAACAGCAGAGAACTCGTTCAATAAGGCATCCCGCGCGGTTGAGCTTCAATGCGAACGGAAAAAGGCGCAGAAGCGGGAATTCGAGCGCGAAGTGGAGGATGTGGTCGAGCAATTAAAAGAACCCGAGCTGACGAAGGCAAAGGCGCTTATAGCTGAAACGCTGATTGCCAAAGCCGACCGGGCGAAGAGCAAAGCTGCGGAAGCGCCGGAGCGGCCGGGCGCATGCAGTTGCGCGATGTGCAGGGCGAAACAACGGATTTTAGATAGAGAAACGCGGGTGATAGAGGACGAGCCGCGGAAGGAGGAGCCGGTCGAGCCGGCGGTTTGAGCAAGGGCCGTTAGACCGCGTTATCGGAAATTGAAATGCGCAACTGGCGGGTACATCCGCCCTGGTCGGTACCTGTACGGTAAGCGCTCGCCATTGACGAAAGCGATTGACTGAATCAAATCTGAATAGTCTCGCTGAAAAACGCAAGTAGTTTTGCACTTACACTGAAATACGAAGTTAACTGAAGCATAACTCATTTGACATAGCTGAAGTTTATGTTCTACTAAGGGGTTTGCTCAGTTGTATATCAAAAGTTTTTCTGGTGTTTTTACTGTCATTTTTCCCTTTTGCCTGGCTTCTGTGGCAGTCGCGCAAACTGGTTCGGCCACAGTATCGGGCACTGTTATTGATGCTTCCGGCGCTCGGGTGCCGAACGCGACCATGGTTGCGCAATCGCTGGAAACTTCAGCCCAGCGTCAGACCACAACCAGTTCTTCCGGTGTTTACTCGCTAACTGCTCTTGCTGTTGGACATTACCGGCTCACCATATCGGCGCCAGGTTTCCAGACCTTTGAAGTCAATAACACGCAATTGCAAGTCGGCCAGAACCTGACAGTGGATGCGCAAATGCAGCCAGCGTCGAGTGCCACCACAGTGGAAGTGGCAGACACCGCACCTCCTCTGGACGAGACTTCCGCCGACGTAGGTGGTGTCGTTTCCGCCGAGCAGGTTCGGCAGCTTCCCATTAACGGCCGCAGTTGGGCGAGTTTGGAGACGCAGACTCCCGGAGCAATAGATTCAGGCACGGATAACCAGCGCAGCATTCGCTTTGCGGGGCATGGTCTCGATGACAATAATTATCGCTTTGATGGTGTGGATGCTACCGGCATCATCAACCAGGCTCAGAAGGGCAATTTCCGCCTGCAGTTCTCAACGGAGGCCGTTGCAGAGTTCCGTGCTGATGCCGCGGTGTACACCGCTGAGAATGGCGGCACTCAAGGCGGACAAGTGAATGTTGTTTCACGCAGCGGCACCAACGACCTTCATGGTTCGCTGTTTGAGTACTTTCGAAACAGCTACTTCGATGCACGCGGGCCTTTCGATTTAACAACCCTGCCCTTCCGTTTAAACCAGTTTGGCGGAAGCCTTGGAGGACCCATTCGGAAGGATAAAGACTTCTTCTTTGTCACCTTCGAAGGATTGCGCCAGAGAATCAGTCAAACGCTGATCGGGTATGTTCCTTCAGCAAGTTTTCGCGCTGCTGTTCTTCAAACGTCACCGGCATTGAGCCAAGTCATCAACGCTTATCCGAGCAGTTCCATCCCGACAGGCGATCCGAACGTAAGCCAATACATAGGCGCTGGCCGCCAAGTCCAGAACGAAAATTTCGGATTAGCGCGCTACGACCACAAGTTCTCCGATACCAATACTTTGTCGGTCCGCTACAACATCGACAACGGCTATCTCAACGTTCCAAACGGCGTTCTTCGCGACACGGTAACCACAACTCTGATAACGCAAAACGCCGCTATCACTCTGGACACGGTACTTTCGGCGCGAACGGTGAATGAGTTCAAGGTTGGTTTCAACCGGCCGAACTACCAGACTCACAATCAGAGCGTCATCGATGGGCAAATCACAACGCCGCAGTTCAGCACTCTTTATAACGGCACAGGCAAAGTTCAAGTTGGAAATTCGTTCAACTATCTGGACACACTAACCAGCGTGCATGGCAAGCATACGATCAAAGCCGGAGCTGAAATTCGCCGCGTTCAATTGAATGCTACGGCGACGTCGAGTAATGACTATGAATTTACTTTCTCTTCGACGAATAACTTCTTGCACGACGTACTCAGTCAGGCAAGCTTGGTCAATACGCTGCCAACGACAGGCCTGCGGCGAACCGAGTATTACGGCTATGTCCAAGATGAAATTCGAGCTACGCAGACCCTAACTCTCAACCTTGGCCTTCGCTACGAGTTGTATGGCGTTCCTTATGAAGTGAAAGGGCGTGGCATTGTCTTTGATCCATTGACTTGCCCCGGCGGTTACTGTCCTCCTGGATATTCCTTCTACAAAGAAGATTGGCACAACTTTGCGCCCCGCGTCAGCTTTGCGTGGGCACCGGCAGCAGCGGGCAACAAGACGGTCATTCGCGCCGGTTATGGCATCTACTATGGCGAGGGACAGATTGGCGACTTAACAGCACCCCTGGACAATCTTGCCGGCCGGGCTTTGCTGACACCTCAGTCCTACCCGGGCTTGAGTTATCCGGTAAATCCAGTGCTGGCCACCACCGCGTTCTCATTCCCAAGTCC
>JAFARV010000521.1 GCA_019245255.1 Acidobacteriaceae bacterium
CGGCAACGACATGAGTTCGCGCGATATCGAAGGCGAAAACCCGCTGTACCTGCCTCAGGCGAAGATCTATGACCGGTGTTGCGGCATTGGGCCCTGCATTCTGGTGGATAGCTCTCCGCTGCCTCGCTCGACACAGATTGACTTAAGCATCTTGCGCCAGGGCCGGCAAGTATTCGCGGGCAGCACCACACTCGAATCCATGAAGCGCGAACCTCCTGAACTGGTTTCTTATCTGATGCGCAGCAACACATTCCCCGCAGGTTGTCTGCTGCTCACAGGTACCGGCATCATTCCTCCCGATGACTTCGGATTAAAGCAAAACGACGAGATTCGGATCAACATTGCGGGCATCGGAACGCTGGTGAATCGAGTAGGCTAGAGTCCAAATGCAATTTCACGGTCAAAATTTCATCGGCTCAAGTCTGTCCGCGCGAGGCAGCAAGTTGATTCATGCCTACAATCCTCGAGAAGGCAAGCAACTCGAAGCAGCATTTCACGAAGCGACATCCGACGAGGTTGATGCTGCACTCACTCTCGCTGAGCAGGCATTCCAGAAACTCCGGGAGATTAATGCCCAGCAGACCGCTACGTTCCTCGAGACTGCCGCGACTGAGATAGAGGCGCTCGGAGATGACTTGATAGATCAGGCGGTGACCGAATCGGGTCTGACTAAGGACCGGCTCACAGGCGAGCGTGGGCGAACCGCCAACCAGCTACGGCTCTTTGCAAGCCTTGTCCGCGAAGGTTCGTATGTTGATGCCCGCATCGATACCGCACTGCCCGATCGCAAGCCTTTGCCGAGACCGGATCTGCGCCGCATGCTGATACCGATTGGACCTGTGGTCGTCTTCGGAGCGAGCAATTTTCCGCTCGCCTTTTCCGTTGCCGGAGGCGATACCGCCTCGGCGTTCGCAGCCAAAAATCCGGTCATCGTTAAGGCCCATCCCGCGCACCCGGGAACATCTGAACTAGTTGCCTCCGCCATTCTTCGTGCCGTCAACAAAACGGGCTTGCCCGACGGTACGTTTTCCATGCTGCACGCTGCCGATCCTGAGGTCAGTCTTTCGCTTGTGAAGCATCGCGCGGCCCGGGCCGTCGGCTTCACAGGATCAGAGCGCGCTGGCAGGGCCATCTTCAACGCCGCGGCACAACGGCCAGACCCGATCCCCGCTTATGTCGAAATGGGCAGCATCAACCCCGTTTTCCTTCTCCCCGGAGCTCTCGAATCTTCGCCCGACACGATCGCTCAGGGTCTGTTCGCATCCATGAATATGGGCGTCGGTCAGTTCTGCACATCCCCCGGTGTTGTGATCGGCAAAGCAAGCCGGAGCTTTCAGGAATTTGGGAAAAAGCTCACCGCTCTGATCGAGAACGGTACGCCCGGCACGATGCTGCATTCTTCGATCCTGAAAGGGTATGTCGAGAATATCGAGCAGCGAAGCAGAGTGGAAGGGGTCGCCACCGTCCGATCCTCTCAAAAACTCGATCCCGCCAAAACTGAGGCCACGCCGGTCCTGTTTGAAACCGATGCCGGCGCGTGGCTGAGGAATCGGCAGCTCGCGACGGAAATATTCGGCCCCAGCGCTGTGCTCGTACGCTCGCATTCCAAAGAGGAGCTACTGCGAGTCGCGACCGAGCTTCACGGTACACTTACGGCCACCATCTTCGGTACTCCGGCCGACTTAGAAGAGAATCGCGAGCTTATCGCGATCTTAGAGGAAAAAGCCGGGAGACTGATCTTCAACGGATATCCGACCGGTGTTGAAGTTAGTCCAGCCATGCATCATGGTGGTCCCTATCCCGCGACTGCCGACCCGAAATTCACTTCAGTTGGGACGGCCGCAATCGTGCGATTTCTTCGCCCGGTGTGCTTCCAGAACTTTCCGGAAAAAAGCCTTCCCGCGGAGTTGCAGAACGCCAACACGCGGGGTATCTGGCGGCTCGTAAATGGGGAACTTACCAAAGCTGCCATCGCGAGTTAGCTGGGCTTCCGCAAATCATTCGTTCTCGCGGACACAGTAATCGGATAAGATACTCAAAATAGGTCGAACGCCTTGTACTTGCTGCAGCGGCATGGCTTGCCCATAAAGGCCAATCTGCATACGTCGCTGGTATTGACCTATGCGCTCCCTGCCATGGTGCTTGCACCGCTTCTTCCTCCCGGCCTTACACTCGATACCTTCGGTGATTTCGCGTTTGTCGCCATTGCTCTCGTGGAAACACATGACCTTCGCCCCGCCATTCTGCCCGCCGGTTGCGGTATGAACTTTTTTCTGTCCGGGTACCGGATTTTCACTCGTTACAGAACGCAAGCAGGCCGTTCGCTGCGTGGCTTACTCGTATTAAGAAGCGATACAAACCGCTGGCTCATGCAATTCTTCGGAAATCTGCTGACTCACTACCGGTATGAATTATCCACATGTGATGTTTTGAAAGCAGATTGTCACTACAAAATTCGTGTAAAAACTCCGGATGGCAAAGCCGACCTCCGCGTCGACGCGGATTTAGGCGCACAACATAGCATGTTGCCCCCACACTCGCCTTTCGCCAATGTTACGGAAGCGCGGAAATTTGCTGGCCCTCTACCGTTCACGTTTTATTACGAAAAGCAAACTCATTCCATCATTCGAATCGAAGGCGTGCGGAAATCTTGGAATCCTCGGCCGGTTTCCGTGACCGTGCATGAGGCTGCCTATCTGTACCAGCCCCCATTCCGCTGCGCGTCGGCCGTGCTTGCCAACGCGTTCTTCCTTGAGAATGTCCCCTACGCCTGGCGCCCCGGCATACGCGAGAAGCTGTCATGAACAGCGCTGCCGCAAAGTACGACGGAGTGAAAAGCATTCTCCGCTACAACGCACCGTACTACGTTCAAAGCGCCTGTATCCTCGTGGTCCTGGGCGCAACTTTGGCTCTAATCCATACGCCTTTGGCTTTTCGGTTGACGTTATTTGTTATCGCCGGCCTCGCCGCATTCTGGACCTTGATTTCACTCCTCGCTTCTTACTACGTATATGACTACATCGGTGTCACTCGCTGGAACTGGATCCCGGCTGCGATCTCCTTCCCGCCTCGACGCTGGGTGAACCTCCACGCTGGCCTCGATGATTCAACTCAGAAGCTGGCCGCCTTCTTCCCGGACTCCGAGCACATCGTCCTCGATGTATATGACCCTCTGGAGATGACCGAGCGTTCAATCGCGCGAGCACGGCAGGAGCGACGCTTTGCCGAACCACCGAATCAGGCTCGCCTCGACGCTCTGCCGTTGACTGATGACTCGTGTGATGCCGTTTTTTTGCTCTTCAGCGCGCATGAGATCCGGAACCCCAAACGGCGACTGGACTTTTTTGTTGAGCTCGCGCGCATACTCGCGCCGCCTGGTGAACTGCTGCTCGTCGAGCATTTGCGTGACTGGAAGAATTTCGTTGCTTTCGGGCCCGGTTGTCTGCACTTTTTTTCGCGCTCCGATTGGCTCCGCGTCGCCACACAAGCTGGACTCGTCATCACGCAGGAAAACAGCATCACGCCGCTGGTCCGCTGCTTCTTCATGCAGAAGCGCGCCGCATGAAACTGAATCGGGCCGAGGCCCTGCTCGTCAACAATCCCGTTCGTGCCCTTGTACAGCATTTTTACGAAGCTCCGGTGTTGCGGAACATAGGCGGCACTTTGGATGGCAAACGCGTGTTGGAGATCGGCTGCGGTAACGGAACTGGCGCCAAGGTCTTACTGGACCGCTTAGGCGCCAAGGAAGTAATTGCAGTTGATTTAGACGTGCGCCAGGTCAGGCGTGCACAACGCCTGCTTTTTGCGAACACAGCCGGCCGCGTTTCACTCATGACCGCCAACGTCAGGCAACTTCCATTTCGGAACGAATCCTTCGATGCTGTCGCCGACTTCGGCGTCTTGCACCACGTCGTCGAGTGGCAGGCCGGCCTGTCGGAAGTGCGGCGCGTCCTCAAGCCGTTCGGCCGTTTTTTGTTTGAGGAGGTAACCCGCGAAGCCTTGAAGAGATGGTTCTACCGCACCTTTCTCGACCATCCGACAGAAAACCGCTTCAGCAAGGAAGAGTTCGTCGCGGAACTCCAGGCACTTGGAATCGAACTGACGAGCAGCCCTCGCTCACTGCTCGGTGGCGACATATTCGTCGGAGTCGGGCGCCGTCTGGCTTAACGCTCCACACCGCTGACCGGGCGCCCACCAACCAGTGACCGATACGCTGTGAACATGTTCATGTGGGCGCGTGTCACCACACCACGCCTTTCTTCCGCCAGATCTCGGCATTCTTGGTACACACCGGACAATCGCAGCCCCCGTTCGCCTCCGGCCGCGGTAGATTCCCCACGCCCGTCGGCCCGATGTGTCCATCGCCACGCTCCCGCTCGCGTTCGATCACATCCAGCCAGGTATCGATGGTCATCCGCTGAATGCCGCAGCCAGCTGACCTCGTCACCGAACGCGAATCCGATTGGCGCCAATTATAGTCAGCTTATGCCCAAGATCCAGTTCCAACAGGCTTGGGAGGCGCTCCCGGATGAAGGTCAGCACGCTGCCTCGGCCTGAGGGGACTGCGCGAAACAAAACGATGCCGGAGTGTTTCTCTGTCGGATATTGTTCTAGGTTCGCGATGCCTTTGTCTAGGGTGAGCAGAATTCTGTTCTCTTTAGAGGCGGCTTCGATTAGAACCGGATAGGTCACGC
>JAFARV010000176.1 GCA_019245255.1 Acidobacteriaceae bacterium
GTACACCGTCCCCAACGGCTGGCCGCCGTCAACGAAATCGGAGAAATTCGGAGTGGACGACTACGTCAAGAGTTTGAGATCGACACTGTTCATGGATGAGTTCTTGCGCAAGCAGGAAGCGGTGATGGACAAATACGATCCGGAGAAGAAGGTGGCCCTGGTCGTCGATGAATGGGGCGCTTGGCACGCGCCGTTGGCGGGCTCGAACCCGGCGTTCCTGGTGCAGCAGAACAGCATTCGCGATGCCATTCTCGCCTCGCTGAACCTGAATATCTTCGCCCGTCACGCAGACCGCGTCCGCATGGCCAATATCGCGCAGATGATCAATGTCCTCCAGGGAATGATCCTCACAGACAAAGCAAGAATGGTTCTGACGCCCACCTATCACGTCTTTAAAATGTACGTGCCGCTTCAGGACTCGACATTAATACCGGTAGCCTTCGACGGTGGCGCGTACACCCGAGGCGACGTAACCCTGCCTCGTCTGGATGCGATGGCCGCGAAAGGCAGGGACGGGAAACTGTTGGTTGAGATAACGAACCTCGACGCGGAAAACTCCGCCAGCATCGACGCTCGCATGACGGGTGTCGCTGTAAAGTCGGCCACGGCGGAAACCCTGACGGCGCCGGCAGTGGACAGTGTCAACACCTTCGATGCACCAAACACGGTCGTGCCGAAGCCCACCGCAGTCAAGCTTCAGAACAATGAAATATCCTTGACGGTCGAGCCGAGATCAGTCACCGTCATCTCTGCCGTGCAGTAGCCGACAACTATCATGATGTGTTCAAGAATCTTACTTCTGCCTGTGGTTTTCTGCTGCGCATTCGGCGTCGCGGAAGCTCAACGATCGGATCCCTGCGGCGACCTGAGTCGACTCCAGCTCAGCGCGGTCGAGATAACGAAAACCGAATTGATCAGTGCCGGCGCCACCGTTCCACCGCCTTCTCCGGGCGCTCCCTCCGTCGGACCTCTTCCCTCTCACTGTCGAGTTGACGGCGTGCTCAAGCGACGTAAAGGCGTCGACGGCGAGGAGTTTGGCATCGGCTTTGCCATCACCCTTCCGGAAAGAGGCGTCTGGAACGGCGACTTCATGATGCAGGGCGGCGGAGGCGGAAATGGTTCAGTCGCGTATCCGACCGGTGCCAACTATGCCGGCGATACACCCGCACTCTCGCGCGGATTCGCCGTCGCCAGCACGGACACAGGACACAAGGCCAAGACCGGCGCCTTCGATTTCTCATTCATGCGCGACCAGCAGGCGTACCTTGACTTCGCCTTCCTCGCCAACGCCGAAGTCGCCGGAATCGCCAAACAGATTATTGCGCGCTACTACGCCAAGCCCGCGGCTTACTCCTACTTCATCGGCTGTTCCACGGGCGGGCGCGAAGGCATGATCCTCTCCCAGCGTTATCCCACGGTGTTCAACGGAATCGTGTCGGGCGACCCGGCCATGCGCACCGGAGTATCGAATCTCGCCATAAGTCAATGGATCCCGGTGGCCTACAACCAGGCTGCGCCCAAAGACGTCTCCGGTACGCCGCAGGTTGACAAGTTCCTCACCGACGCCGACCGCAAGCTGTTCATGGATGCGCTCATTAAGCAATGCGATGCGAAGGACGGCGTCGCTGACGCCATGATCTTCGATCCGCTCGGTTGCAATTTCGATCCCGCGGTTCTGGGCTGCAACGCGGGCCAGGTCGAAGGCTGCATTGCACCGGAAAAGATCGCTGCCATTAAGAAAGCCTTCGCCGGACCGAAGAACGTTTACGGCACCCAGGTCTATCCGGGTTTCCTTTATGACACGGGAATCGCCGTGAAGGGCAGAGTGCCCGGTTTGCTCGCGCTCGGGAAAAACGGCCTGTTCGGCCCCTACCCTACCGCATCAGAGCTCGACGTCGACAAGGCGGCGCTACATGCCTCCGATCCGCTCGTCGAGCCCGCATCCACCAATCTGTCCACGTTCTCCCTCAGCGGCGGTAAGCTCATCTTCTTTCATGGCGACAGTGATCCGTGGTTCTCGGCGCTCGACACACTCGGCTATTACCAATCGCTTGCAGCAACAAACGGAGGTGCGGAGAAGGTGGACGAGTGGAGCCGCATGTTCCTCGTCCCGGGAATGGCTCACTGTCGCGGCGGCCCCTCGCTCGATCATTTCGACATGCTCAGCGCGGTTGTGGATTGGGTCGAGAAAGGCACCGCACCTGACTTAGTCATCGCCACTGGCGCGGCATTCCCTGGGCGCAGCCGCCCCCTGTGCGCGTACCCAAAACACGCTCAGTACATCGGAACCGGCAACACGGAGGACGCACGCAACTTCCGGTGCCAATAACAGCGCACACCGAAGCAGAGAGGTCCCCAATCATGTCGTTGCCTATCGCCTTCGGGCTTTGGCACGTAAAAGGTGAACTGATGGGGTTTTACCAAAGTCGGTGCGGTTTTGGCCCAATTTGAGCAGC
>JAFARV010000798.1 GCA_019245255.1 Acidobacteriaceae bacterium
CGAAAGAATCACCCCCTTCATCGTGCCCACGTAGTGGTCCGAGAGGCCGAAGTCCGTAGTGAGCGTGATTATCGGACGAACTTGCATCGCATTGATAAAATTGTATTTCCTGCCTTTGTTGTATTTCGATCACAATGCGACTACACCCGTTGCGCCGGAAGTGGCCGATGCACTCGATGGCAGTGTGCGGCAGGTCTGGGGTAACGCTTCGAGCATCCATTCCGCAGGCCAAATCGCGCGCCAGCAGCTGGAGCAGGCGCGGCGAACCATTGCCTCGTTTTTGCGGGCGAAGGCCACGGAACTGGTGTTTACAAGCGGCGGAACGGAATCCAATAATATTGCGATTCTCGGCTTGGTTCGCGGTTTCACCGCTGCTCGTAAGCATATCGTCACGACCACGATTGAGCACCCGGCGGTTCTGGAGCCGTGCCGCCAGTTAGAGCGCGAGGGTGTCGAGGTGAGCTATGTGGGTGCCGGACGCAATGGTGTGGTGGCGGTTGAGGCGATCCGCGCCGCAATTCGTTCCGAGACGGTGCTGGTTTCCGTGATGCACGCCAACAATGAGACAGGAGTATTGCAACCGGTGGCTGCCATCGGGCGGTTGGTGCGTGAACTTCGCGAAGCGGGTCAGACGATTTATTTTCACAGCGACGGAGTGCAGGCATTCGGCAAGGTTCCCGTGGACTTGAACGCCGACGCAATTGACCTGTATTCAACCAGCGCTCACAAGATCTATGCTCCAAAGGGCGTTGGCGCGCTCTTTGTGGCGAAGAGTGTTCCTCTACGAGGCATCCAGTTTGGCGGGCGGCATGAACGGGAGCGGCGAGCGGGTACAGAAAACGTTCCCGGTGCGGTCGCATTCGCGCGCGCAGTGGAGTTGTGCGCCTCATACCCCGCTTCGTTCATTGCGGGATTGCGCGACCGTTTCGAGAAGCAGGTTGGGGACGCTCTTCCAGACGTGCAGATCAATGGGCGTTCATCGCCGCGATTGCCGAATACAAGCAGCGTTACGTTCCATGGCGCATCGGGCGAAGGCATTGTGATTGCTCTCGATCTGCTGGGGATGGCTGTGTCGAGCGGTTCAGCGTGCAGCAGCGGATCGACTGAGCCTTCACATGTGCTGCTTGCGATGGGACTGAGGCGTGAGGAAGCGCGATCGAGCGTTCGGTTTTCGTTTGGGCGCTATAACACTGAACCCGATGTGGATGCGCTCGCGGATAGCGTAATTAAAACCGCCAGGAGATTACGAAAGAGCAGCGCGAAGGAGGCTCACGTTGTCACCGGCTGAGAACGCAGGTCCGATTGCGGTTGCCATGTCGGGCGGCGTGGATAGCTCGGTCGTGGCTGGGCTGCTGAAGCGCGACGGCCACAATGTCGTAGGAATGACAATGCAGTTGTGGAATCAGCGTCGGTTGCCCGAACTCACGCCGGAAGGAGGTTCGGTGGGCCGCTGCTGCTCACTCGACGATGTGTACGATGCCCGGTTCGTAGCGTCAATGCTTGGAATTCCGTACTATGTAGTGAATTTCGAAGAGCGGTTCGAGCAGGAAGTCGTCAAGCCGTTCGTCCAGGATTACCTGGAGGGCAGGACACCGATTCCGTGCACGCTTTGCAACAATTTCATCAAATTCGACCAGTTTCTTGAAATGGCCGACGGCGTGGGCGCAGAGAAGATTGCAACCGGCCACTACGCGCGACTCAGCTTCGATGAGCCGAGCGGGCGCTTTCAGATGCGAACGAGCATCGATACGGCAAAGGATCAGACGTATTTTCTGTGGGGCCTGACGCAGGAGCAGCTTGCGCGGACACTGTTTCCCTTGGGAGGAATGGTGAAACCGCAGGTAAGAGAGCTCGCGAGAGAACTCGGATTGCCCGTCGCCGAGAAGAACGATAGCCAGGAGATCTGCTTCGTGCCGAACGGCGATTACGCGGCATTCATCGATGCCTATTTCCGCGAGCAGGGAATCGAACGACAAGCGACAGAAGGGGAGATCGTCGACACTACGGGACAGGTCTTGGGAGAGCATACCGGCACGCACCACTTCACCGTCGGCCAGCGGCGTGGGCTGCGCGTGGCCGCCGGCGAGCCGCTCTATGTCATCGCGACCGAACCAGCCACGCAGCGAGTCATTGTCGGACGGAACAACGAGCTG
>JAFARV010000820.1 GCA_019245255.1 Acidobacteriaceae bacterium
AATTGCAGCGCTTCTCTGTGATCCGGATGATACGTTCCAATTAGGTGACGGACCGTGCTCTTTAGGGCTTTTAAAGTTCGCATATTGTACAGGGACCATCAGGGTAACGGCCGCACGGGGGCGCGTTCCATTCGTGAGGATGTGCTCAAACAAGTGTAGATGCTGTAAACGCCAGATTCCAAACAGGGGACCAGTTCTCCCAGGGCGTTTCTGCCCGCAGCAGTACTAGAACTTCCTCGTGGTTCTACAGGAAATCGCCCTGATATTCCTATTGTCCCGCGGGTCATTGTGAGCGCCGCAGCAGATGTGCATCAATAAAACGACAGGATGAATTACTCGGAGTCGGAGCTTCGCGAAACATTCGGGTCTGTGGGCGCCAACGTGGCCGTACACAAGTCGTGCGTCCTGTTCGGCGGACCTAATATCCATATTGGCTCCAATGTCCGAATCGACTGTTTTTCCATGATAAGCGCCGGGGCACAGGGCGTATTCATCGGGGATCATGTCCACATCGCGGCCGGAGCATACCTCTTCGGATCGAACGGAAAGATTGTTCTCGAGTCCTTCAGCAGCCTCTCGGCGCGAGTTACGCTCTTCACCGGCTCTGACGATTTCATCCTGGGGCACATGACAAACCCCACCGTACCGGCTAAATACCGCTTCGTGACATCGGGTGACATCGTTTTGAAAAAACACGCCATTGTCGGGTGCGGATCGGTGATCATGCCGGCGACGCTCGGCGTCGGAGCTGCCGTCGGAGCGCTCAGCTTCGTTAGCAAGGATGTCGGGGACTTCGAGATCGTCAGAGGCTCTCCTGCCGTGCCGGTGGGCTTCCGGCGCGACGACATGCTGGAATTCGAGCAGAGCTTTCTGGCGGAAACAGTGGGCGGGCAGTCTTGACATGGCGACGCTTGTTACCAGCGTGCCTGAATCCGCGAAAATGATCCCGAACAGATCGCCCCAAGACTTTATACTCGCAGTCATCGCTTTGCTGGATCGAATCGGGCGTTGGCGCCGCTCTGTGGTGCTGGGTCTGTTTGTAGCGGTCATCCTGGTTCGTCTCGCTTTGCTTCATTTCATCCCGATTCCGCACGCCTGGGTGGACGACGAGTTCAGCTATCTGCTCGGGGCGGATACCTTTGCCTCGGGTCGTCTCACGAATCCCACGCCGGCGGCCTGGCGATCGTTTGAAGCGTTGCACATCATCCTGCAGCCGACCTATGCAAGCAAATATCAACCGGGCCAGGCAGCACTGCTGGCGCTGGGGCAGGTTCTCTTCGGGCATCCATATTGGGGCGTGGTCCTGGAGACTGCGCTGTTCTGCGCGGCGATGTGCTGGGTCCTGCAGGTGCTTGCATCGCCCGCCTGGGCGCTCCTCGGAGGCCTGCTCACGTGCGCAATTTTCGGAACCACTCACTATTGGATGGAATCGTATTGGGGCGGTTCGCTCACTGCGCTTGGTGCGTGCCTGGTGGTGGGCGCGGCGTTTCGCATCATGCGCAAGGTTCGTCCTGAGCGCTATGCCCTGCCGCTCGCGATTGGTTCCGCAATTCTCTTTTTCACCCGTCCGTTCGAGGGTTTTGCGCTTCTCGCGGGAGTCGCACTGGTGCTGGGCCCTTGGATCTGGCGGGCGAGACGCGACCTGAACATGAGGCGTTTGGCGCTGCCGGTCCTTCTGGTGTTCCTGTGCACCATCGGGTTTCAGGCTTATTACGATTTGCGCATCACCGGCTCGGCTTCCACGTTGCCGTATCAGGTTCATGAGCGCGCCTATGCGGTGGTCCCAACGTTCTGGTTTTTGCCTTTGAACTCGAACGTCCAACCCCCTTCGGATCCGGTTCTCTACACGAATCACTGGGGCATGGAGATGTACGACTACAAGCAAATCCACAGCCAGGGTACATGGCGCCGGTTCAATGCCCTGCTGCTGCGCAGTTTGGTGTATGTGCCGCTCTTATTCGGCGGGCTCGCCGGCGCCCTGTGGCTGATTCCTGTGTTTTGGTCTGATTGGCGGATTCGGGCGTTATCCGTGATGACGATTCCCGTGACTGTCTCGACCATGCTGCTGGTGTGGTCACACGAGCATTACATGGCAACGGCGCTGCCGGGCATCACGGCGCTGTTGATGGTCGTTCTCCAGAAAATACGCGGGCTTCGCCTGGGCCCGGGGACCGGCAGGCGCGCCGGCACGCTTCTGACCGGCCTTGCTCTGGTGTTCCTAGCGGTCACCATTTACCTGCGCCGGCCATCACCGAGCCTTGCTCAGCGCGACATCACTGCACCAAACCCCCGCCATGAAGACGTCATGGACCACATCTTCAAAGCGGCGAAAGACCGCGACGATTTGATC
>JAFARV010000901.1 GCA_019245255.1 Acidobacteriaceae bacterium
CAGCCGCTCATCCCACTCGCCTTCGACCCACACCGCTCCGTCGCTGAAGAACTCCTTTTTCCAGATGGGGACTTCTCTCTTGAGGCGATTGATGCCTTCCAACGCAGCCTCAAAAGCAGGTCTGCGGTGCGGAGCCGACGCGATCACGGCAACGCTCGCCTCCCCCACTTGCAGCCGTCCCAGGCGGTGAATGAAACCAATCCGCCCGATCGGAAACGCAGCCGCAATCTCACGCCCGATTCGCGCCATCTGTTCGAGCGCCATCGGCTCGTAGCACTCGTACTCGAGGAACTCTGTCGGCCTTCCCTTTGTGTTGTTGCGAACAATACCTTCGAAAACGACAACCGCGCCGTCTTCCGGCCTTTGCAGAAGTCGCGTCCATAGCTGAGAATCAATTCGCTCGCGGGTGATCGCAAAGCGGTGGCCCGCTGGATCGACGATGGGCAGCGGCGCCGATCCACCACTTACCGGTGGCAAAAACGCGATTTCGTCATTTTCGGCTAGGGTCGTTTCGGGCGTGGCGAACTCCCGGTTTCTGGCAAATAGAATCGACGGGCGTCTTCCACACAGGGTTTCGTTACCGGCGCAGTAGCGTTCAAATAAGCTGGCAATGGTCGAGTCCGGCGGCACATCCACGGTCTCTTCGGTGCGGCCCACAATCTCCTTGAGCACCCCGAAGAACAACACCCGAACCCGCACCATGCCCAAATCCTAACAAGCCGCTATCCTGAACTGGAGATGGATTCACCCCAGACTCCGGATGCCCTGCCGCCTCGGCACGAAACCCGCCTGCGCGTCCGCTACGCCGAAACGGATCAGATGGGCGTCGTCTACTACGCCAATTACTACGTCTGGATGGAACTCGGACGAGTGGAATTGGTCAGGTCGCTCGGAATGATCTATAAGGATCTCGAGGAACACGAGGGGCTCTTTCTCGCCGTGATCGAGTCCAGTTGCCGCTATCTGCGCCCGGCCCGCTACGACCAGGAGATCATCGTCGAAACTGAGGTCGCGAACACCACGCATCGCATCGTCGAATTTACCTATCGTATCCGATCCGTCAATCCGGAGCAGGTACTCGCCGAAGGCGCGACAAAGCACATGTGGCTGGATCGTGCGTGGCGCCCCGCCAAGCTTCCGGACCGCTATCTGGACGTACTGCAAAGTACGATAAAGGCCAGTACATGATCCACGAAATTCTGCCCGTTGGATTGCTGCAATGTAACTGCTCCATCTTCGGCGACGAGAACAGCCGCGAGGCCATTGTCATCGATCCCGGCGACGAAGTTCAGGACATCATGGCGATCCTCGATAAGCACCAGTTAAAGGTGAAGGCGATTGTGATCACTCATGCGCACATCGATCATGTTGCAGGGGCGCATAAACTGCGAGCGCTGACGGGTGCTCCCGTTTATATGAACGAGAAGGACCACGATCTGCTGAACGCTTTAGATGCTCAAGCGCGCTGGCTCGGAATGCCCCATGTTGACAAGACCGAAGTAGACGCCAACGCCGCCGATGGTCTGGTGCTGCAGCTTGGCGGAGCGGACTTTCAGATCATGCACACACCCGGACACACGCAGGGCAGCCTGAGTATCTGGATTCCGCAGCAATCGAAGCTGATCGCCGGAGATACGCTGTTTCGCGATTCCATCGGCCGCACAGACCTGCCGGGAGGCGATGGCCGCCAGATCCTCTCTTCTATTAAGACCCGGCTTTTCGAACTGCCGAACGAAACCGTCGTCATACCCGGGCACGGAGGCAACACCACCATAGGCCGCGAGAAAGACCGCAATCCGTTCCTGCGCGGCCTTTGACCCGCAATCCCCCTCGCGCCTTATTGCCCGCTGGGCTGCTGCTGTTGCGCCTGCTGCATGAAGGTGCCGACGTTGTTTTTATCCACAATAAAGGTGCCGGTATCGACGAATGTCGGCAGCGGCGAGTAGGAATTCTGGAGGAAGTTCTCCGTAAGCGACTGCGGCGGATTGTGGTGCAGCATGTCGAGGAGTTTGGTCCCAAAGTACGCCATCGTGTAAGGCTTTTGCGCGATGGTGGCCGAGATAACTCCCTTTTGTATCCAGGTCAAAGTACGTTGGTCGGTATCCATGGCGACAATCGTGATCTTGCCGCCCATGTTCTCCCGATTGATTACTTCGCCTACCTCCGGGCAGGCGATGGCCTCGAGACAAACGAACGCGTCGACCTTCGCCTTGGAGTCCACCATCTGCTTGGCCGTGTCAAACGCCACCGTCGGATCGCCCTTAATATCCACAGTCTGGGTTATTTTGATGCCGGGATGAGTATCCAGCTCGCTCTGATAGCCATGCAGCCGCTCGTTCAGGTTGCTCTGGTTCGGCATGGTGAAGATCACGATGTTTCCTTTGCCGTTAAGAAGTTTCCCGACTAGCTGTCCGCCCAGTTTGCCAGCGTTGTAGTTGTCCGTTCCCACAAAGAATAGCCGTTTACTGTTCGGCGCGTCCGAGTCCACCGTGATCACAGGTATGTTCTGCTGCAATGCCGAATTAATGTCCGGGGCGAGCAGGTTCGCGTCCGCGGCCGAGATCATAATCCCTGACGGCTTCTGCTGGACGACGCGCTGGAACTCGTCGTGTTCCGCCTTGGTGTCGTAGGTGTCGGGCCCCATCAAACCAACCCGCACCTTCATCTCGCCTCCGGCATGGTTCAAGCCTGCCAAAGCCGCCTGCCAATAAGCGACTTTAGTATTCGCGGTAACCAGGATGTAGGTTTCCTTCGGACTGTGGGGAAGGGGCGCGCAACTGGTTATGAAAAGAGCTACTGCAACCGGGGTCGCGGTCCGCGCAGAGAGTTTCATCAGCATGTAGTCTATAACTTCGGCCGCAACCATGCTACTCCTCAAAGTCGCACTGTGCGATACGCTGTCCGGGTGAACTTTGTATGTGTCACGTGCGGCGCCCAATTTGCCGAAAGTAATTCGCCGCCTTCCCGGTGCGCGATCTGCGAGGACGAGCGGCAATACGTTGGGCTTGATGGACAGCAATGGACAACGCTTGACGAACTGCGGCAACAGCATTTGGTTCAATTCACCGATGAAGAACCGGGTATCTTCTCGATGCACATTGAGCCGAAGTTTGGCATCGGACAGCGCTGCCTTCTTATCGCGACTGCGGCCGGCAACATACTCTGGGACTGCATCAGCCTGTTCGATTCCGAGGTCATTCGCCGCATCCGCTCCGCCGGTGGATTGAGCGCGATCTGCATCTCGCATCCGCACTACTACACGACGATGGTCGAATGGAGCAGGGAATTCGGCGACGTCCCGGTCTACCTTCACGCCGATGACCAGCGCTGGGTTATGCGCCAGGACAAAGCCGTTGAACCGTGGACGGGCGAAACCAAACAGTTGCCTAGCGGCGTAACAATCATTCGTTGCGGTGGGCACTTCGCCGGCGCCTCAGTACTTCACTACGCTGAGGGCGCGGGCGGGCGAGGCGCTCTGTTTTCGGGCGATACCATCCAGGTCTGCCCGGATCTGCGTTCGGTCAGTTTCATGTACAGCTATCCCAACTACATTCCCTTGAGCCAGGCGGCTGTTACGCGCATCTTAGCCGCGGTCGAGCCCTACCGCTTCGATCGCATCTACGGCGCCTTTTCTAAGATGACCATCGCATCGGGGGCCCGAGAAGTCGTCCGCAACTCGGCTGAACGCTACCTGCGCTTTCTTACCGCGGCACATTGACCGCTGCGGCGCCTTCGTAGACAGCCAATTTCGCCTGCGATTTATCGCCCCGTTCAGGAACCATTTACTTGAACAAGGAAATCCCCATGCACCGTTTACTCACATTCGTATTCGCTTTCGCGCTGCTGGGCGGAACTGTCTCGGAACTCCGGGCTGGCAACGTCCCCCACAAGACCACCGCAACCCATACCGCCGGGGTCAGCGACAGTCAGATTGAGGCAACCATCCACACCAAACTGGCGAAATCCAAAATCGGAAAAGACGGCTTCAAGTTCCGCGTTTCCCATGGCGTCGTTACCTGGGAGGGTGCAACGAATGTCGTTCAGCACAAAGGATCGGCCACACGTATGGCGAGGGCAGCGGGAGCCACCCAGGTAGTCAACAATATTCAGATCTCCGCGGCTGCGAAGGACAAGCTGGCGGCCAACCTCAAACACGCTCACGTAGTCCAGTGATATTGCGTGTTAAGCTGGGGGCTTAGCCCTCATCTGAATGAAACGTAGTATCACTCTGTCGTTACTCATTAGCTGCGCTACGCTAGCGTGGCCGCAGGCGAGCACTCCGAAAGCTTCAACTCCCGCGCCGCCGCCTGCCTCAGCATCTTCGGCCCCCGCTTCGAATGAACCGAAGGGTCCCGAGGCGGTCGCCCAGAAAGAACCGAACAAGGTTGTCGCGACGATCAATGGCAAGCAACTTACCGCCAAAGAAGCCGCCGACATGCTCAGCATGATTCCCGAACAGCAGCGCCGTAACGCCGGCAACCTCGAAAAGATGCTGGAGCAGATCTATCTCGTCACCGATCTCGCTAAAAAAGCCGAGGGTGACCATCTCGACCAGCAGGCCCCTTACAAGCAGCAGATTCAGTTGAGCCGGGACCAGATTCTGGCCCAGGCGTACATGTCGCGGTTGACCAACGTGAGCAGCGCTCCTCCCACAGATCCCAAGCAATACTACGACGCGCATCCGGAGGAGTTCGACACTGCCAAGCTGAGCGGAATCGCCATCGCCTTCAATCCGCCGGGCACGCCGGCGAATCCGAACGGGCCCAATCGCACCGAGCAGGAAGCTCGGCAGAAGGCGGATGACGTTGAGAAGAAGATCAAAGCGGGCGCGGACGTCAGCACCTTGGCTCGTACGGACTCCGATGACCAGCGTTCGGCGTCCCAGGGCGGCAGCTTAGGGACTCTTTCCGCCGCCGCCCCGAATGTTCCGTCCGAGATCAAGGACACTGTATTCAAGAAGCTTCAGCCCGGTCAGGTCTCCGAACCGATTCGCCTGCCGAACGCGTTTTACATCATCAAGCTGGAGAGCCGGACCAAGGAGCCCTACGATCAGGCGCGCGACAACATCGTTCAGAAGCTCCAGGCTGACAAGAATCAGGCTGTTGTGAAGCAAGAGATGGACAAATATAAGCTCCAGATTGACGATCCAAACTTCTTCGCGACTTCCTCGGGCACGGTCGGTGCGAAGACTCCGTCGCTGAAGAATCCTTCGGGATCCACGTCTCCCAGTGCGTCTGCGTCTCAGCCGGGCACTCACAAGTAAACACCGGGAGCTTTTCCGCGACATCGAAACGGGGTTGCCGTGCGTCTCCGAACACCGCCGCGGTGCGTCTCGAGAGGGCGACCCCATTTTCGTTTGCGCACGGCCCACTCTTGCTGCACACCGTGGGCGCTTGTTGTCGCGCTCGGCGGGGCGGGGTACGCCGGTGCACGCCGCGAGTTTCATTCGCAAGCGCCGGATCGTGATTGAGACTGAGCTGCTCGACGACTTACCGACGCTTCGGCTGATCCTGGTCCATGAGTATTTCCACTTTGTCTGGCCGCGCCTGGGTAACCGAACGCGCCGGGCGTTTGAAGCGGTGCTCCGAAAGGAACGGGCGCGTGGGGAATTGGGCGAATCGGCTGCTGTCCGCAAAAAGTTGGCTTGCGCCGATGCGCGCCACTGGAAGGACTATGTTTGCGAAAGCTTTTGCGATACCGCGGCGTGGATGTACGCGGGCGTTGCCGCGCATCCGTCGTTTACGCTGTCGCGCCGCTGGCAAATATATCGCGCCAAATGGTTCCGAACGACATTTGGGCGATAAAATGGTGGTGAGGTCTTCTTGGCAAATCGCACTGTCGTGACGCTCCTGGCTGCTTCTGTGGCCGCGTTGTTTGTGAGTTGCTCCACTTCTTCCTCCGCGCATTCGGCTCGAAAGGAAGAACCCGTTCACACGGACCGTAAGCCGGCTCCCGATTTCAGTTTGCGAGATGCTAATGGCGCCTCCGTCAAGCTCTCCGACTACAAAGGCAAGGTGGTGCTGCTGAATTTCTGGGCCACCTGGTGCGGCCCTTGCGCCCTCGAGATTCCGTGGTTTGAGGAGTTTGAGCAACAGTTCAAATCGAGAGGCTTTGAGGTGCTCGGGGTCTCGATGGACGAAGACGGCTGGAAAGCCGTTAAGCCCTACCTTGTCGAGCACCGGGTCAATTACCGCGTGGTGCTGGGCAACGATTCCGTCACTCAGTTGTACGGCGGGGTTGATTCGCTGCCCACCAGTTTCCTTATCGACCGTGACGGCAAAGTAGCTTACGTACACGTAGGCCTTGCCGGGAAGAACGAATACCAGGATGAGATTCAAAACCTGCTTGGCGCTGCTCAGACGAATCAAACTACTGCTGCTCTGTCTTTCGTGCCTGCCGCTCTTGTGTCAGGCACAGCAAAATAAAGTCATTGTTACTCCTCCGGAGACATTGACCATTAAGCGTGGCGCCGGTGCGGCTGCCGCGCTTAAGGTAAATACGCTTCCCGGATTTCACGTCAACAGTGATAAGCCGAAACAAGACTATCTGATTCCGTTGGCACTTACCTGGACCAGTGGTCCGCTGAAAATCAAGTCTGTTACTTATCCTGCGCCGGAAGAGATACAGCTTGGGCCGGACACGCTGGACGTGTTTACGGGAACGTTTGATATCAAGACCGATTTCAGCGCGCCCTCGGCCGCTGCTGCCGGCCAGACTGTCATGACCGGAAAGCTGCACTATCAGGCTTGCAATAACCGCATGTGTTTCCGGCCCGCGACGATCGATGTCAAGTTACCCGTGGTAGTTGAGTGAGTGCGCAGGCTCCTGATCCGCCCGGGAGCAATCGGCGACTGCCTGTTGTGTTTTCCCGCGATGGAGTTCCTGGCGCGCGAGTACACCGAAGTCTGGATTCCTTCGCCGCTTGTGCCGCTCGCGGGCTTCGCAAATGCCGCGCGTCCGCTCGCATCGACGGGGATGGACTCTCTCGGTCTTGGTGATCTGGAACCACCGCCGCACTTAGTCGGCGCATTGCGGACCTTCGATTCCATTGTGAGCTGGTATGGCACTCGCCGGCCTGAGTTCCGCCGCGCGCTGCACGCCATTGCCCCGCGCTCTAAGTTTCTTCAGGCGCTTCCGCCATCTGGTTGCTGCCTGCATGCGACCGATTTCTTCGCCTCGCAGGTGGGTGCGCCAACGGGCTTGATCGCGCGCCTGCCCATGCATGCGCCACAATCCCGCTCCGGATGCATCATTCATCCGTTTTCTGGCGGCAAGCGGAAAAATTGGCCGCTTGAGTTCTATCGCGAGCTCGCCGATCACATGCCCGTTGCCGTCGAGTGGTGTGCCGGACCGGAGGAAGAGCTGCCCGGCGCTCACCGATTTTCAAACTTGCATGAGTTGGCGGAGTGGATCGCAGGGGCCCGGCTCTATATCGGCAATGACTCGGGAATCACGCATCTCGCCGCCGCGGTGGGCGTCACGGTACTGGCTCTCTTCGGGCCGACTGACCCGCTGCTTTGGGGTCCGCGAGGGCCGAACGTGACGGTTATGCGGTCGGAGCCGATTGAAGCTCTTCCTGTGAGCGAGGTTCTAGCGAAGGCTCAGGCGTTACTTTCACCTTAGGATGCCAGCGCAGCACCGGGTTGCGCGCAGCCTTCACTTCGTCGACCCGCCGTGTCCGCGTCGAATGCGGCGCGTTACGCACCAGATTGGGGTCATCTTCGACTTCGCGCGCGATTGAGATCATGGCGTCGGCGAACAGATCGAGTTCGCGCTTACTCTCCGTCTCGGTTGGTTCAATCATCAGAGCGCCGCGCACGATGAGCGGGAAGCTTACCGTGTACGGATGAAAGCCGTAGTCGATCAGACGCTTCGCAATATCGCCCGTCCGGATGCCTTTCTTCGCTTGCCGTTCGTCGCTGAAAACGCACTCGTGCATGCTCGGCGCCTCGTAGGCGAGATCGTAATACGGCTCCAGTTTGGCCCGAAGATAGTTTGCATTCAGCAGCGCATCGAGCGTGGCCTGACTCAGCCCGTTTCCGCCATGCGCCATGATGTACGCGAGCGCGCGGACGAGTACGCCGAAGTTTCCGTAGAAAGCTCGCACGCGTCCGATCGAATCCGCCAGATCGTAGTTCCACGTCCAGCGATCGCCTTCGCGCTTCAGCCTCGGACCGGGCAGAAACGGTGTGAGCACGTTCGCTGTCGCAACCGCGCCCGACCCCGGACCACCCCCGCCATGCGGCGTTGAGAACGTCTTATGCAGATTGAGATGCATCACGTCAATGCCGAGGTCTCCAGGCCGCACAATCCCGGCGAGCGCATTCATGTTGGCGCCATCCATGTACACCAGAGCACCCTTGTCATGCAGGATTTGACAAATTTGCCGTATGTTTTCTTCAAACACGCCGACCGTATTCGGATTCGTTATCATCAGCGCCGCAACGTCTTCGGTCACA